>JALSRW010000025.1 GCA_026984595.1 Alphaproteobacteria bacterium | reverse complement strand
GCGTCGATGAAGGCGCGGGCGAGTTCCGGCCCGACCTCGTAGGAAGCGGCGCCGATGCAGGGGCCGACGGCTGCGCGCAGATCCTGCGGGCGGCTGCCCATCGCCCCGAGCCGGGCGACGGTGGCGGCGAGAATGCCGTCGTGCAGACCGCGCCAGCCGGCGTGCACGGCGGCCACCAGGCCGGCCACCGGGTCGGCCAGCAGAACCGGTGCGCAGTCGGCGGTCACCACCCCGACGGCGAGTCCCGGCCGGGCACAGACGAGGGCGTCGGCTTCGGGGCGTTCGGCCAGGGGCCAGGGCTCTTCGGCGGCGAGGCAGACCGTGCCGTGGACCTGGCGGGCACTCAGCAGACGATCCGCTGGGATCGCCAGCATGGCGGCGATGCGGGCGCGATTGGCGGCCACCCGCTCGGGCAGGTCCCCGGATCCGGGACCGGCATTGAGAGATGCGAACGGCCCCTCGCTGACCCCGCCGCGGCGGGTGAAGAAGCCGTGCACGATGCCTTCGAGCCCGGCCAGCAGCGGACTTTCGATCCTCACCCCGCCGCCTCCTCCTTCTCGAAGCCCGGCGGAACGCCCCCGCGTGGTCCGACCATCGCCAGCACCCGGAAGAGGGTACCCATGGCCTCCGGCTCGGTCAGCCGCGCGACGCCGCTCCGCAGCTCCGCCGCCTGTTCCGGCGTGGCCCGTGCCAGCAACGCCGCCAGCCGGGTCTCGATGCCCAGACGGCGGAGGAAGATGCCCTGGGCGAGGGGGCCGTAGCGACGGATCCCGGACCCGGCGGTGGCCCGCAGCAGGGCCGCGAAATCCACATGGCTCGAAAGATCGGCTTCGCCCGGCATGGCCAGTGGCTCGACGCGACGATGACGGGCCACCGCCTGCAGCGTGTCCCCCCATTGCGGCCGATCGAAACCGTAGTCGATCACATAGGCGAGATCCCCCTGGACGGCGATGCGGGCGGCCAGATCGGCGATCATGGCTTCGCGGGCGGGTGCGATCTCGACGACCGCACCCTCTTCCACCTTTTCCGCATCGAGCCCCACGGAAACGAGTGTCGAGCTCGGCAGCAGCCGGGGATCGAGGACGAAGGCCAGCCGCCCGCTCGCGTCGGTCGTCACCCGCCGCTCCTGCAGCCCGCGGGCGGTGCGGACGAACTGGCACATGGGCAGGCTGTCGAAGAACTCGTTGGCGACCAGATAGAGCGGCAGATCCCGCGGCAGCTCGGCGATGTCCTCGTGAAACACGAGCGGCAGCCCGCGCAGGACCTGCTGCTGGAGCTGGCGCAGACTGCCGCTGATCTCCACCAGATGCACGCCCCGGACCGCCTCGTGAAAGCCGCGCACGCCGGCGGTCGCCCGCCACAGATCGGCCATCAGGGTGCCGCGTCCGGGTCCGAGCTCGACCAGTGCGATCGGGCACGGGCGGCCGCACTCCTGCCAGAAGGCGGCCAGCGCCAGACCCAGCAACTCGCCGAAGGTCTGCGAGATCTCCGGGGCGGTCACGAAATCGCCGGCGAGCCCGATGGTCTCGCGACGATGGTAGTAGCCGGCGCTGCGGTGGGCGGCGCAGAGGGCCATGAACTGGCCGATATCGAGCGGGCCGTGGGTGTCGATGACCCGGCGCAGAATGTCCGCCAGTTTCGTCACCGCGCTGCCGGCTGGAGGTTGCGGTAGGCGCGGAACAGGAGATAGAGCCCCGCCAGGACCAGGGGAATGGAGAGAATCTGGCCCATGGTCAGGCCGCCCCACAGATAGCCGATCTGCGCATCCGGCTCGCGATAGAGCTCGACGAAGCTGCGGGCGAGACCGTAGCCCAGCAGAAAGACGCCGCTGAGCATACCCGTCTGCTCCGGGCGGCGCGGCCGCCAGGCCATCGCCTGGAGGACGACGAACAGCACCAGCCCTTCGAGCAGGGCTTCGTAGAGCTGGCTGGGGTGGCGGGGTTCCGATCCGGCCATGGGGAAGACCATCGCCCAGGGTACATCCGTCGGCCGCCCCCACAGCTCGCCGTTGATGAAATTGGCGATGCGCCCGAAGAAGAGCCCCAGCGGCGCCACCGCCGCCAGCAGGTCGGAAACTTCGAGGGGATGCACGCCGGTGCGGCGGGCGAAGTGGATGGCCGCCACCAGCACCCCGATCAATCCCCCGTGGAAGGACATGCCGCCGCGCCAGACATAGAGGATCTGCAAGGGATTGGCGGCGTAGTAATCGGGCTGGTAGAAGAGTACGTACCCCAGACGTCCGCCCAGGATCACCCCGAGCGTGACATAGAACAGAAGGTCGTCGACCCCTTCGGCGGTGATGTTCCAGCCGGGGCGGGCCACCAGGCGCCGGGCCAGCCGCCAGCCGAGGAGGAGGCCGACGATGTAGGCCAGCGCGTACCAGCGAATGACGAGCGGACCGAGTTCGATGGCCACCGGATCGAACGCGGGAAAGGGAATCGCGAACAGCATGCGGACGGACACCTCCGGGGGTGGCGCAGGGGGCGAACCCTGGCGGGTGCTTAGTTGGCATCGGGGCTCGCGGCAAGCCCCGCCCTTGCCGTTTCCGACATATCGCCCGATATGGGGATTGGAAGACGAAGCCACGGTTTTTTCGAGGAGTGCGGGATGCAGACCGACAATCGCCTGTTCGATGATCTTGCGCGCGTGGCGAGCGGCGCGCTCAGTACTCTGGCCGGTCTGCGCGAAGAGATCGAGATGCGGATCAAGGAACGCTTCGAGCGCTTCGCCGGTGAAGTCCATCTGGTGACCCGCGAGGAATTCGACGCGGTCAAGGCGATGGCCGCCAAGGCCCGCGAGGAGCAGGAAGAGCTGGCGGCGAGGCTGGCCGCCCTCGAGCAGCGGGTGGCCGCCCTCGAGAAGGCGCCCGGACCTGCCGCCCGCCGTCCCCGCAGGAAGGCCGAGACGGGTACGCAGAGCGGCTAGGCGCATCCGCGGCTCGCTTGTAAGCTTCCCTTCGATCTGGCAGCTTTCCGTGCTGCCAGCGGCCCTCGGCAGGCGCCCGGGGCACCTGCGGCTCCATCCGGCCCCCCCGCCGGTCGGCCGCGTCCTGGCTTGGAGGAGGATGCAGTGTCCTCGCTGATGATCGAAACCCCCGAGGCCGTGAACAATCCCCTCGATCTTCTCGAGCAGCTCGCGGCGACGAACGAATGGCCCTGCCAGCGTCAGAGCGAGGACGAGTTCGCCGCCGAGATCCCGGGCCAATGGGCCGGCTATCGGCTCTGGTCGTCCTGGCATCCCGAGGTCGGCGTGCTGCATCTTTCCTGCACCCTCGACCTCAAGGTGCCTTCGGCCAAGAAGAAGCCGATCCACAGCCTGCTGGCGCTGGCCAACGAGAAGCTGTGGCTGGGCCATTTCGAGCTGTGGTCGGAGGAGCAGCTACCGGTGTTCCGCCATTCCGTACTGTTTCGCGAAGGAATGATGGCCAGCCGCGAGCTGATCGAGGATCTGGTGGAGATCGCACTCAACGAATGCGACCGGTTCTACCCGGCCTTCCAGTTCGTGATCTGGGGCGGCAGGGCGCCGGAGGAGGCGCTGATGGCCGCGCTGCTCGAGACCGAGGGCGAGGCCTGAGATGACCGACCTGTCCCGTCCCCTGCTGTTGATCGGCGGCGGCAAGATGGGTGGCGCCCTGCTCGAGGGCTGGCTGGCCCGCGGTCTGCCGCCCACCGAGGCCCATATCGTCGAGCCCGATGCCGGGCGCCGGGCGGCGCTGGCCGAGCTCGGGCCGGTCCGCCTGCATGCGGCGATCGCCGAGCTTCCGGATTCGCTGAAGCCGGCGGCTCTGGTACTCGCCGTCAAGCCGCAGGTGATGGATGCGGTACTCGCCGAATGCCGGACGATCGCCGGGCGCAGCGGCTTCGTGCTGTCGATCGCCGCCGGCAAGGAGATCGCCGGTTTCGAGCGCGTCTTCGGCAACGATCGGCCGATCGTCCGAGCGATGCCCAACACGCCTGCGGCGGTGGGGCGCGGCATGAGCGTGCTCTTCGCCAATGCCGCCTGTGGGGCGGAAGTCCGGGCCGGTGCCGAAGCCCTGATGGCGGCGGTCGGTGAGGTCGCCTGGATCGAGGACGAGGAGCTGATGCACGCGGTTACCGCGGTATCCGGTAGCGGTCCGGCCTATGTGTTTCTCCTGGTCGAGGCGATGGCCGCCGCCGGAGCGCGGCTCGGGCTGGCGCCGGAACTCGCCGAACGGTTGGCCCGCCGGACCGTCGGCGGTGCCGGCGAGCTGCTCCATCGCAGCCCCGCGGCGGCGGCCGAGCTGCGGCGCGCGGTGACCAGCCCCGGTGGCACCACCGAGGCGGCGTTGCGGGTGCTGATGCGGCCGGACGGGCTGGAGGCGTTGCTGATCGAGGCCGTGGCGGCCGCCGAGCAACGTTCGCGGGAGCTGGCCTGAGCCGGAGACCGCGCAACGGGGAGGGCGAAAATGGCGAAGCGAAGCACAGCCACCGGGCCGGATCTGCTCGATCTGGCGTACCAGCAGATCGCCGAGGAAGGGCTCGCCGGCTTTTCGCGGGTGGCGCTGGCGCGCGGCAGCGGCCGCAAGCTGGCCGAGGTCTACGAGGAATTTCCCACGCGCACGGCGGTGGCCGCTCTCGGGCGGCGGCTCGATCGGGCCATGCTGGCGATCGATCCCGCCGAGCTCGACGGCATGACGGTGCGCGAGCGGCTGTTCGAGCTGATCATGCGGCGGCTCGAGGCGATGGCCCCCTATCGCGAGGGGTTGCGGCGGCTGGCGCGGGAGAGCCGCCGCGAGCCGGCCTTCCTGCTGCAGAGCCTGTGCAATCTCGAGCGTTTCGTCGGCTGGCTCACGGAGGCCGCCGGGATCCGCTGCCGCGGTCTGCTGGCGGTTGCCGCCCGACCGGCGCTGATCGCCGTCTATGTGCGGGTGTTCGAGGTCTGGTTGGCCGACGAGAGCCCCGATCTGGCACGCACTCTGGCCGCTCTCGATCGTCACCTCGACCGTCTCGAAAGGCTCGCCGGCTGGCTGCGCCGGCGGCCCTCACCGCGATCCGGAGCCGGGCCGGGAGCCGCGGCGGCGGCCGAGCCGGCGGCCGGCTGATCGGTTCCCGTCCATGTCCGAGCAGATCGGTTTCGAGGAGTTCCTGCGGGTCGACATCCGGGTGGGCTGGATCGTCGTCGCCGAACCCAACCGGCATGCGCGCAAGCCCGCCTACCGGCTGGAGATCGACTTCGGACCGGAGATCGGGATCCGTACGAGTTCCGCGCAGATCACCGAGAACTACCGGCCGGAGGAACTGGTCGGTCGGCAGGTGGCGGCGGTGGTCAACTTCCCGCCGCGGCAGATCGCCAAGGTCCGTTCGGAAGTGCTGGTACTGGGCTTTCCCGATGCCGCGGGCCATGTCGTGCTGGTGATGCCCGAACGGCCCGTGCCGGAGGGCGGTCGCCTCTACTGACGCACCAGCTCGATGCGACGGCTGATGCGCACCGCATCGCTGCCGCGGCGCAGGGTGGCGCGCAGACGGTAGCTGCCGGCCGTCCAGCCCGAGGCCGGGCGCTTCCTGCCCGCATAATAGAAGGCGAAGCTCCGGGACCGTTCGAGCCGCCTCCGGTCCTCGACGATCGCCGCGCCGTCGGGCGCCTCGATGGCCAGTTCGAGGCGATCGCCCTTCTCGAACCAGTACCCGCGCACCCAGACGACCAGCGCCGGTGCGGTCACTGGCAG
>JALSRW010000024.1 GCA_026984595.1 Alphaproteobacteria bacterium | reverse complement strand
TGGAGGCAATGAGCGGGCCGGGCGGCAGCGCCGTGATCGACCCGGGCTGGTTCTTCCGGGCGACCACGGTGATCACCGTGGTCGGCGGCACCATGTTCCTGATGTGGCTGGGCGAGCAGATCACCGCCCGCGGTGTCGGCAACGGCATCTCGCTGATCATCTTCACCGGTATCATCGCCCAGCTTCCCGTGGCTCTGATTTCGCTGCTCGAGCTGGGGCGCACCGGGGTGATGTCGCCGCTCTCGATCGTCACCTTCATGCTGTTCGCGCTGGCGGTGATCACCTTCATCGTCTTCATGGAACGCGCCCATCGCCGCATCCTGGTGCAGTATCCCAAGCGCATGGTGGGCGGCAACCGGATGGTCGGCGGCGAGAGCTCGCACATGCCGATCAAGCTCAACATCTCGGGCGTCATCCCGGCCATCTTCGCGAGCTCGCTGCTGCTGCTGCCGAGCACCATCGGCGGCTTCTCCTCCGGGGCCGGACCCGATTGGCTGCTGACCATCACCGCCGTGCTGGGGCCGGGGCAGCCGCTCTATCTGGTGCTCTACGCGGCGCTGGTGATCTTTTTCGCCTTCTTCTACACTTCGATCGTCTTCAACCCCAAGGAGACGGCGGAAAACCTCAAGAAACACGGCGGTTTCATTCCCGGCATCCGCCCGGGCGAACGCACCGCCCAGTATTTCGACTATGTGATCACCCGCCTGACCACGGTGGGGGCGATCTATCTGGCGGCGGTCACGGTGCTGCCGCAGATCCTGATCACCCAATACGGCGTGCCCTTTTTCTTCGGCGGTACAAGCCTCCTGATCGTGGTCTCGGTGACCATGGACACGGTCGCCCAGATCCAGTCGCATCTGATCGCGCACCAGTACGAAGGGCTGATCAAGAAGGCCCGTCTGCGAGGACGTCGTCGATGAACATCGTTCTTTTCGGCCCGCCGGGAGCGGGCAAGGGCACGCAGGCGGCCCGGCTCAAGGAGAAATACGGCCTCGCCCATCTCGCCACCGGCGACATGCTGCGGGCGGCGGTGGCCGCCGGCACCGAGCTCGGCCGCAAGGTCGAGAAGATCATGGAGCGGGGCGAGCTGGTGCCCGACGAGATGGTGGTGGCGCTGATCGCCGAGCGCATCGAACAGCCCGATTGCGAGAAGGGTTTCATTCTCGACGGCTTTCCCCGAACCCTGGCCCAGGCCGAGGCCCTCGATCGCATGCTGGCCGAGCACGGCAAGCGGATCGATGCGGTGATCGAAATCCGGGTCGACGACGACCGCCTGATCGACCGCATCCGGAGACGGATCGCCGAATCGGGCGGGGCGAGGAGCGACGACAACGAGGAGACCTTGAAAACGCGGCTCGAGGTCTATCATCGGCAGACGGCGCCGCTGTTGCCCTATTATCGGCAGCGCGGCGTTCTCTACACGGTCGACGGCATGCAGCCCATCGACGAGGTGACGCGGCAGATCGAGGCGATTCTCGACCGGTTGCGTTGACACGCGGAAATCGGATCCTATAATCCCGCCGCTTCAGGTTCCGTCCCATCCAGTCCGCCCGCGGACGGCATACCCGACACGGTAGGAGAGTTTCGAGGAGAACGGCACGTGGCGCGTATCGCCGGTGTGAACATCCCCAGCCAGAAGCCCATCTGGGTGGCGTTGACCTACATCTACGGCATTGGCCCCACCACGGCGCGCAAGATCGTCGCCGAGGTCGGAATCGACGGGCAGCGCCGGACCAACGAGCTGAGCGACGCCGAGCTCGCCCGCATCCGCGAGAAGATCGATCGCGATGTGCGGGTGGAGGGTGATCTTCGCCGCGAGGTGGCGATGAACATCAAACGGCTCATGGATCTCGGCTGCTATCGCGGCCTGCGCCACCGCCGGGGGCTGCCGGTTCGCGGCCAGCGCACCCATACCAACGCGCGCACCCGCAAGGGTAAGGCACGTCCGATCGCGGGCAAGAAGAAGGCGACAAAGTAAACAGCCATGGCCAAGGAAACCTCGCGTATCAAGCGCCGCGAGCGCAAGAACATCAGCTCCGGCGTGGCGCATGTGAGCGCCACCTTCAACAACACCATGATCACCATCACCGATCAGCAGGGCAACGCCATCTGCTGGTCGAGCGCCGGTGCCCAAGGCTTCCGCGGTTCCCGCAAGTCGACGCCCTTCGCCGCCCAGGTGGCCGCCGAGGCGGTCGGCAAGAAGGCCATGGAGCATGGCATGCGGACCATCGAGGTGGAGGTCCGCGGCCCGGGCTCGGGTCGGGAATCGGCGCTGCGTGCGCTGTCGGCGGTGGGGCTGACCATCACCGCCATCCGCGATGTGACGCCGATCCCCCACAACGGCTGTCGTCCGCGCAAGCGCCGCCGGGTCTGAACAACCGCCTCCGGCGTTCTATCTCATGCGGTGCGGGGTCGTGCGGACGGCAGTCCGACGACCGCTGCGCCGTTCATGCGACTCAGACGAAAGCGAGGATTCTCGTGATCCAGAAGAACTGGCAGGACCTGATCAAGCCGCAGAAGCTCAACACCATTCCGGGGCGGCAGCCGGATCGCGAGGCGACGATCATCGTCGAGCCCCTCGAGCGCGGTTTCGGCATCACCCTCGGCAATGCGCTACGCCGGATCCTGCTCTCCTCCCTGCAGGGGGCGGCGGTGACCGCCATCCATATCGACGGCGTGCTGCACGAATTCTCCTCGATCCCCGGGGTGCGCGAGGACGTCACCGACATCGTCCTCAACCTCAAGATGCTGCCCATCAAGCTGCACAGCGAGGGTGCCAAGCGGATGTACCTCAAGGTCGAGGGTCCGGCGGTGGTCACCGCCGGCATGATCGAGCACGGCCATGATGTCGAGATTCTCGATCCCGACCATGTCATCTGCCATGTCGACCGCGGCGGCAAGCTGAGCATGGAGCTCACCGCCACCAGCGGCAAGGGCTACGTGCCGGCCTCCCAGCTCAAGAGCGAGGACGCGCCGATCGGGCTGGTCGCCGTGGATGCCATCTACAGCCCGGTGCGCAAGGCCGCCTACCGGGTCGAGAACGCCCGTGTCGGCCAGCAGACCGACTACGACCGGCTGACCCTGACGGTGGAGACCGACGGTTCGGTGAGCCCCGAGGAAGCGGTGGGCCTGGCCGCGCGCATTCTCCAGGACCAGCTCCAGCCCTTCATCACCTTCGAGGAGCCGCATGCGGTCTCCGCCGAGGAGCGGCGTCCGGATCTCCCCTTCAATCCCAATCTGCTCCGCAAGGTGGACGAGCTCGAACTGTCGGTCCGCTCCATGAACTGCCTCAAGAACGACAACATCGTCTATATCGGCGATCTCGTGCAGAAGACCGAGGCGGAGATGCTGCGGACCCCCAATTTCGGGCGCAAGTCTCTCAACGAGATCAAGGAAGTGCTGGCCCAGATGGGGCTGCATCTGGGCATGGAAGTGCCCGGCTGGCCGCCCGAGAACATCGAGGAGCTGGCGCGCAAGATCGAGGAGCCGTACTGAGCCGGCACCGGCCGCCGGGCCGACCGGAGAAGAAACGAGAGGGTGGATCATGCGTCATCGCAATCGCGGCCGTAAGCTGAACCGGACCTGGAGTCACCGAAAGGCGATGTTCGCCAACATGGCCCAGGCCCTGGTCAAGCACGAGCAGATCACCACCACGCTGCCCAAGGCCAAGGAGCTGCGGCCGATCGTCGAGAAGCTGGTGACCCTCGGCAAGCGGGGCGATCTGCACGCCCGCAGGCTGCTGATCGCCCGCACCCGCAGCGAGGCCACGGCGGCCAAGATCATCGAGGTGCTGGCACCGCGCTACCGCGAACGGCCGGGCGGCTACATCCGCATCCTCAAGGCCGGCTTCCGTTACGGTGACAACGCCCCGATGGCGGTCATTGAGTTCGTGGACCGCGACATCGAAGCCAAGGGCAAGGACAGCGGACCGCCGCCCGAGCAGGCCGCCGGGGAAGGCGAAGCCGCCGCCTGAGGCGGTCCCCATGCACACTGCCCGCGGATGGTTGCGGTACGGGGCCGGGAGATTGCTCCCGGCCTTGCTGTTGGGAGTGGCGCTCGGCATGCCGGGAATGCCGCCCGCCGCCCAGGAGCGGGTGGTGCCCGAGAGCCGCGCCCGCATCCGGCTTTCCTTCGCCCCGGTGGTGCGGCTGGCGGCACCGGCGGTGGTCAGCATCACCAGCCGCAAATTCGTCGAGGTGGCGGCCGACCCGTTCGCCGCCGATCCCTTCTTCCGCTTCTTCTTCCGCGAATTCGGCGTGCCCGCACGGCGCGAGCGACGCGAGCGGACATCCCTGGGCTCGGGGGTGATCGTGCGTGGCGACGGGCTGATCGTCACCAACAATCACGTGGTCGCCGATGCCGACAGCATCACCGTGGTACTCGGCGACAAGCGCGAATTCGAAGCACGCATCCTGATGCAGGACAAGGACGCCGATCTCGCCTTCCTCCAGCTCGAGGATGCGCCCGAGGATCTGCCGGTCCTGCCGCTCGGCGATTCCGACAGCCTGGAGACGGGCGATCTGGTGCTGGCCATCGGCAACCCCTTCGGCATCGGCCAGACCGTCACCTCCGGCATCATCTCGGCCAAGGCCCGCACCCCGCCCGGCGGCAACGGTGAGGTCTCCTTCCTGCAGACGGATGCCGCCATCAATCCCGGCAATTCGGGAGGGGCGCTCGTCGATCTGGGCGGAGCTCTGGTGGGCATCAACACCGCCATTTTCACCCGCGGCGGCGGATCCATCGGCATCGGCTTCGCGATCCCCGCCAATCTGGTCAAGGCCCGGCTGCTGGCCCTCGAGCGGGGCGGCTCCCTGGTCGGCCCCTGGCTCGGGGTCAAGGTGCGGGGGGTCGATGCGGCGATGGCCGAGGCGCTGGGGCTCGAACGGCCGCGCGGGGTGGTGATCGAGCGGGTCCATCCGGCCTCGGCGGCGGCCCGCGCGCGGCTGCGTCCGGGGGATGTGATCCTCGCCGTCGATGGTTTCGCGATCGGCGATCCGGCCGGTCTCAACTATCGGCTCGGCCTGCGCAGCCCCGGCGAGCGCGTCCGGCTGGATCTCTGGCGCAAGGGGGTCGAGCGGCAGGTGGAGCTGGTGCTGGAGGCGCCGCCGGAGGTGCCGCCGCCGGAGGTCACCCTGCTGCGCGGTCGCCATCCGCTGGAAGGGGCGCGGGTGGCCAATCTGTCGCCGGCGCTGGCCGAGGAACTGGGGCTCGATCCCTTCGAGCAGGGGGTGGTGGTACTGGAGGTCACCCGGCGCGGCTTCGCCCGCCGCCTGCGGCTCAGGCCCGGGGACCGCATCGTCGCCATCAATGGCCACGAGATCCGCGATGTGGCGGGGCTGCGGCAGGCTCTCGGAAGCCGGAAGCGTCGCTTCGAGATCACCATCGCCCGCGGCGGCCGGCTCTTCACCCTGACGGTCGGCTGATGGAGGATCTGTTCGGCGCCGGAGAATCCGGGCCGAAGCGTCCGGCGGGCGGGAACGACCACCGGCCCCTGGCCGACCGTCTGCGGCCGCGGAGCCTGTCCGGGCTGGTGGGGCAGGAGCATCTCCTCGAGGAAGGGGCGCCGCTTTCGCGGATGCTGGCGCGAAGACGCCTCGCCTCGATGATCCTGTGGGGACCGCCGGGCTCCGGCAAGACCACCCTCGCGCGTCTGCTGGCCAGAGAGCTGGGCGAGCCGATGCTGGAACTGTCGGCGGTGATGTCGGGGGT
>JALSRW010000023.1 GCA_026984595.1 Alphaproteobacteria bacterium | reverse complement strand
GAGATTGACGCAGAAACGGGTGGGGATGCGGACCAGGAAATCGCAGCGCTCCACCATCGCCGGCGACAGGTTGCCGCGCTCCGGCCCGAACACATAGGCGGCCTTGAGGGGATGGCGGAAGCTGGGCAGCGGGATCGCCTCCTCGACCAGCTCCACGCCCACCAGGCGGCAGTCCCGCGGCAGGGCCATCGCCGCGACCGAAGGGAAATCGTAGACCGGCAGATGCCCCTCCGCCTGCGAGGTATCGGACCTGGCGGAACGTGCCGTGTACCAGGCGTCCACCAGGAACACGAAGCTGGCGCCGAAGGCGTGGGCGGAACGGATCAGATTGCCGAGGTTCATCGCCTTGCTTATACCTTCCGCACCAACGCCGAAATAGCCGCGCATTCTCGTCATGTCTCCGTTCCGCAATCCGCCGCCGATCGGTGCCCGGTCCGCAGCGGCCGGCACCGCTTCCGGCCATATGGTGAGCTCCCGCCGTGCGTGCCATCCTCTGTCGTGAACTCTCCGGGCCCGCGGCCCTCGCTCTGGAAGACCGCAGCCCGCCCGAGCCCGGCGCCTGTCAGCTCCGCATCCGGGTACGGGCCGCAGGGGTCAACTTCGCCGACGCGCTGATGCTCCGCGGGCGTTATCAGGAGCGCCCGCCCCTGCCTTTCGTACCCGGCATGGAACTCGCCGGTACGGTCGATGCCTGCGGAGCGGCGGTCGAGGGTTTCGTGCGCGGCCAACCGGTAATGGCGGTGGTCGATCACGGGGCCTTCGCCGAGCTGGCCATTGCCCGGGCGAGCGATGTCGTCGCCCTGCCCGAAGGGATCGATCCGCGGCTCGCCGCCGGCTTTCCGATCGCCTGGGGTACCGCCTACGGGGCGCTGGTGTGGCGGGCCGGCCTGGCGGCGGGCGAAACCCTGCTGGTCCACGGCGCCTCGGGCGGTGCCGGCCTCGCTGCCGTGGCCTGCGGTCGTGCCCTCGGCGCGCGGGTTCTCGCCACGGCCCGCGGAGACCGGCAGCGTGAGCGGATCCTGGCCCAGGGCGCGCACCAAGTGCTGGACAGCGAAGATCCCGATCTGGTGGCCCGCATCCGCGCCCTTACCGGCGGTCTGGGCGTCGATGTAGCCTTCGATCCGGTGGGCGGCCCGATGTTCGAGGTCTGCCGGCGGACGGTGGCCTGGGAAGGCCGCATCCTGATCATCGGCTTCGCCTCGGGCCGGGTGCCGCAGATCCCGGCCAACCATCTCCTGGTCAAGAACGCGGCGGCCGTCGGCTTCTACTGGGGAAGCTACCGCGAGCACGATCCGGGGCGCCTGCGGGCGGGCTTCCGGGTGTTGCTGGACTGGCTGCAGCGCGGCCTCATCCGCCCACCGATGCCGGAGACCCTGCCACTGGAGCGGACCGCCGAGGCGATCGCCCGGCTGGAGGAGCGTCGCGCCGGCGGCAAGCTGGTGATCACCGTCGATCCGCAACCTGCCACCGCATCTCGGTGAGGATCCGGGGGCGTCCGGCTCAGCGCTCGCGCAGGGCGTTGTAGCGGGCCTTGAGGACCGGCTTGAGGAGATAGTCGAGCACCGTCTTGCGGCCGGTCAGAATGTCGACCTCGGCGGTCATGCCGGGGATGATGGCCAAAGGCTTCTCCTCGCTGCCGAGAAAGTTGCGGTCGGTACGCACGCGGATCAGATAGAAACTCTCGCCCTTGTCGTTGGTGATGGTGTCGGCGGAGATGTGCTCCACCCTTCCCTCGAGCCCGCCATAGATGGAGTAGTCGTAGGCGGTGATCTTCACCGTGGCCTGCTGCCCCGGGCGGATGAAGGCGATGTCGGTGGGACGGATGTTGGCCTCGATCAGGAGGCTGTCCTCGAGCGGCACCACCTCCACCAGCCGCTCGCCGGGCGCCACCACGCCGCCGCGGGTGGTGACGTAGATCTTCTTGACGATGCCGCGCACCGGCGACCGCAGCTCGGTGCGGCGTACCCGGTCCTCGCCGGCCAGCACGATCTCCTTGAGACCGGCCAGTTCGCTCTGCAGGCCGCTGAGTTCGCGCAGGGCGTCGGAACGGAACTTGGAATAGGCGTTCTCGATCCGCTGGTAGGCTTCGCGCACCGCGCTTTCGACCCGCTGGATGCCGAGCCGGGTCTGCTCCATCTCGCCCTTGAGATCGTTGACCTGCCGCTTGAGACGCAGAAGCTCGCTCTTGGCGACCAGCCGCTGCTTGGCGAGCCGGCTCGTGAGATCGAGCTCCTGCTTGGCGAGGCGATAGGATTCCTCCACCTGGCTCAGCCGGTTCTTGAGCTCCGCCAGCTCGCGCTCGCGCTGTTCCGCCTGCTGGCGCAGGATCTCGAGCTCGGTCTGCAGCTTTTCCTGGCGCGAATTGAACAGCGCCACCTCGCTTTCCGCCACCTCGCGCGCCTCGGCCAGAACTTCGGGCGGGAACTCGATGGCGGTCTCGCCGATCTCCGCCTCCAGCCGCGCGATCGCCGCCAGCACGCCGAGATAGCGTGCCCGTTTCTCGCGGTAATCGCTGGCCGCGCGGACGTTGTCGATGCGCATCAGCACCTGGCCCTCCTCGACGGTGTCGCCCTCGGAGACCAGGATGTCGGAGACGATGCCGCCTTCCAGATGCTGGACCACCTGCACCTGGCGCGAGGGAATCACCCGGCCGGCCCCGCGGGTGACTTCCTCGAGGCTGGCCCGGGAGGCCCAGGCGAGGAACACCACGAAGAAGATGGCGATGGTGAAGAGCAACACGTGACCGAGACCGCGCGGGCGCAGATCCTCGGGATCGACCATCGCCGCAGGGGACCAGCCACCGCCTTCCCTGCCTGCCCCGCGCGCAGTGGAGGGCCGCGAGACCATCTCAGGAAGCCCTCCGGATGCGACCCTTGGCCAGTGCCTCGAGGACCCTGTCGCGGGGACCGTCGGCGACCACCCGGCCGGCATCCATGACGATCAGGCGATCGACCAGGCTCAGCAGCGAGCCGCGATGGGTGATCAGCAGGACGGTCCTTCCCTGCAGGACGGGGCTCAGGCGTTTCTTGATCTCCTCTTCGGCCAGGGTATCCATGGCGCTGGTCGGCTCGTCGAGCAGCAGGATGGGCGGGTCGAGCAGCAGCGCACGGGCCAGCGCCACCGCCTGCCGCTGCCCGCCGGAAAGCGCTTCGCCGCGCTCGCCGATGAGCATGTCGTAGCCCAGCGGATGGCGGTTGGCGAAGCTCTCCACCCCAGCCAGACGGGCGGCGCGGATGATCGCCGCATCCTCGACGAAACTGGCGCCGAGGGCGATGTTGTCGCGCAGGCTGCCGCGGAACAGGCAGACATCCTGGAGAACCGCGCCGATGTTGCGCCGCAGATCTGCGGGATCGATCTGGCGGATGTCGATGCCGTCGACGAGCACCGCTCCCCTGTCCGGCTCGAACAGCCCGAGCACCAGCTTCTCGACGGTGGTCTTGCCCGAGCCCACGCGCCCGATCAGCCCCACCTTCTCGCCCGGAGCGATGCGGAAGGAGACCCCGTCCAGCGCCGGCTGCTTCTGGCCGGGATAGGAGAAGTGCACCTGCTTGAACTCGATGGCACCGTCGAGCACCGGCCGGTGCACGAAGCGCTTCTCGGCGGGACGCTCCGAAGGCAGGCGCATCACCCGGCTCAGCGTCTCGTAGGCGGTGCGCGCCTGATGCAAGCGCGCCAGCACCCCGGCCACCTGCCCCAACGGCGCCATTGCCCGACCGGCGATGATCGTGCTGGCCACCAGAGCGCCGACCGTGAGCTGCCCCTGGGCGATCAGGTAGACGCCCACCACCACTACTCCCACCGTCGTCATGTTGGCCGCCAACGCCGCCGAGTTGACGGTGATCGCGGACAACAGCCGGGCACGGGCGCTGGACTGGGCGGTCGCCGCCACATAACGCTCCCAGTCCTGCTGCATGCGGCCCTCGGCGCCGGTCGCCTTGATGGTCTCCAGCCCGTTGATCGCCTCGACCAGAATGCCGTGCTTCTGCGCCGCTTCCCGGAAGGTCTGGCGGACCATGCGATTGAGCGGAATCTGCGCCAGGAACCCGACCGCCAGAACCAGCGGCACGGCGATCGTCGGGACCAGCGCCACCGGGCCGCCGATCAGCCAGATGATGGCGATGAAGAAGAGGATGAAGGGCAGGTCGATGAGCGCGGTGATCGAGGCCGAAGCGAAGAAGTCGCGCAGGGATTCGAACTCGCGCAGATGGTTGGCGAAGACCCCCGAAGAGGCCGGTCGGCTGGCCATGCGGATGCCCAGCACATGTTCGAAGATCCGGGAAGCGAGACGGATGTCCGCCACCTTGCCGGCGGCGTCGACGAAGTATCCGCGCAAGGTCCGCAGCAGGAAATCGAACCCGAACACGGTCGCCGCACCGATCGCCAGCACCCACAGGGTCTCGATCGCCTGGTTGGGCACCACCCGGTCGTAGACGTTCATGATGAACAGCGGGCTGGCCAGTGCGAACAGGTTGATCAGCAGCGCCGCCAACGCCACCTCGCCATAGACCGGCCACTGCCGCAGCAGCACCGACCAGAACCAGTGCCCGCCCGGATCCTCGATCAGGTCGCGTTCGCGGGGATCGGCACCGATCCGCGGTCGGGCGACGATGGCGTGTCCCAGATACCGGGCCTCGAGCTTGTCGCCGGCGAGCAGGCTCTCGCCTCCACCCGCTTCCGGCAGGGCCACCCGGTAGCGGCCGTCGGCGCTGCGCCCGAGGAGAACGCAGGCGCCATCTCCGGCCAGCAGGAGGATGCAGGGTGCCAGCAGATCGCAGAGCTCGGTCAAGGGCCGCCGCACGAGTCTCGCCGCCAGCCCCGCACGGGCCGCCGCACGCACGCAGAGCGCCGGCGTCAGCCGTCCCCCGACCAGCGGCAGGCCGGCGGTCAGGGCGGTGGGGGAGGCCGGCCGTTCGAGGATCCGGGCGAGCAGAGCGAGGCTTTCCGCCAAGGGATCGAAGATCCCCCGCGGCGCCGCCACGATGGTCTCGACCGTGGCCGCGTCGCGCGGCGGCGATCCCGACGGCACGGGACCGTCCGTCCGTGCCTCCGCCTCGGCGGTGGCCAGCGCAGTTCTCGCCCTTGCTTCGTCCAATGTTCCGCTCCACCGACACCTCGTGCCGCGACGACTGCGCCGCGACACCTCGCCGGCAGGTTATGCCCCATAATCGTTAATAATCTTGCATCCCCGATCGGCCGGGGACAAGCGTCACCGGCGCCGCAGCAAAAAAACAACACAGTCGGGTATCCGTCCCGCCCCGCGGCGGGAGCGCCATTGACGCTGCCAAAGGCAAGGGATATCAGCGATCCTGCTTTTCCAAGAGCTTCCGATGCGTACTCCGGCCTCCTCTCGCAACAGACGGACGGGAAGATGGGCAAGAAATCCGGTTTGGCGGCACCACTGCGGTGGCTGATTCCCCCTCTGCTGGCTTCGGCAGCGATCGTCGCTACCTTCGCCGCGGCCGAGGCGGGGTCGATCGTGGACACGGTGCGCGCGGCACTGGCGACCAACCCCGAGATCGAGCAGGTTCGCGCCGACCGGCGAGCGGTCGACCAGGAACTGCGGCAGGCGCGGGCACGCTGGCTGCCGTCGATCGATGTGCGGGCTGCGGCCGGACCGGAGCGGTCGCACAACACCAACACCAAGGACCGGTTCAGCGGGAATGACAGCGAGCTGCTGTTCCGCTCGGAGGCGGAACTGCGGCTGTCGCAGCTCC
>JALSRW010000022.1 GCA_026984595.1 Alphaproteobacteria bacterium | reverse complement strand
CTCCAGGGGAGGCCCTTCCTCGGCTCCCAGGTTTTCGAGATTGAAGGTGGCGAGACGAAAGCGCACCGGTCGCGGCCGTTCAGCCCTACCGACTTCGCACCCGCGACACCGCGTCCTGCCACCCCTCGAGTCGCGCCCGGCGGGTCGCTTCCTCCATAGTCGGCAGGAAACGGCGCTCGCGCTGCCAGTTGGCGGCGATCGCTTCCAGTGAGGGGTAGAGGCCGACGGCGAGCCCGGCGAGGCAGGCGGCGCCCAGAGCCGTCGTTTCGGTCACCGCCGGGCGATCGATGGGGCGATCGAGGATATCGGCCAGGTACTGGCAGAGCCAGCCGTTCCGGACCATCCCCCCATCCACCCGCAGTTCCCGGGGCAGGCTGGCGGCGCCGGCGGCGGCCACGTCATCGCCCATCGCCCGCATCAGATCGGCGGTCTGGTAGCAGACCGATTCGAGCGCCGCGCGGACGATGTGCTCCCTCGTGCTGGCCCGTGTCAGGCCGAGAATGGCGCCGCGGGCATCCGGATCCCACCAGGGCGCGCCGAGTCCGGTGAAGGCCGGCACCAGATAGACTCCGGCGGTGTCCGCGAGAGCCGCGGCGATGGCCTCGCTTTCGGCCGCGTCGCGGATGATGCCGAGCCCGTCCCGCACCCATTGCAGGGCGGCGCCAGCGATGAAGATGCTGCCTTCGAGGGCGTAGGTGGTACGGCCGTCGAGGCGCCAGGCGATGGTCGTGAGCAGGCGGTTGCGCGAGGGAACCGCGGTTTCGTCGGTATTCAGCAGGGCGAAGCAGCCGGTGCCGTAGGTGCTCTTCAGCATGCCCGGGGCGAAACAGGCCTGGCCGAAGGTCGCCGCCTGCTGGTCGCCGGCCATGCCGGTGACCGGGATCGGTCGGCCGAAGAGCTCCGGTGCGGTCGTGCCGAACAGGCCGCTGTTGTCCTTCACTTCCGGCAGCACCGCCTCGGGGATGCGCAGCCGGCGCAGCAGCGTCGCGTCCCAGCAGCCGCGGTGGATGTCCCACAGCATGGTGCGCGAGGCGTTGGCGGCGTCGGTGGCGTGCACCCGGCCGCCGGTCAGATGCCACAAAAGGAAGCTGTCGATGGTGCCGAAGGCGAGACGTCCCCGCTCCGCCGCCTGCCGCGCACCCGGGAGATTGTCGAGGAGCCAGGCGAGCTTGGTGGCCGAGAAATAGGCGTCGATCAGCAGGCCGGTGCGCTCCTGGACATGCTCTTCCAGCCCCTCGGCGAGGAGCTCGCGGCAGAGCGGTGCGGTGCGCCGGTCCTGCCAGACGATGGCCCGATGCACCGGCGCCCCGCTTTCGCGGTCCCACAGCACGGTCGTCTCGCGCTGGTTGGTGATGCCGATCGCTGCGATGTCGGCGGCCTCGAGGCCGGCCCGGGCCAGCGCTTCGCGGCAGGTGGCCAAGGTGTCCCCCCAGATCTCGCCGGCATCGTGCTCGACCCAGCCGTCGGCCGGGTAATGCTGGGTCAGTTCCTTCTGGGCGGTGGCCAGAATGGCTCCCCCGGCATCGAAGACGATGGCCCGGCTGCTGGTGGTACCCTGGTCGATGGCCAGGATGTGACGTCCCTCGTGCATCTCTCCCTCCCCGTTCGGCTGCCGCCGTCAGACTTCGGCCGGCGAGACGTAGATCTCGACGCGGCAATTGCGTTGACGGCCGACT
This sequence comes from Alphaproteobacteria bacterium, assembly GCA_026984595.1. Lineage (GTDB taxonomy): Bacteria > Pseudomonadota > Alphaproteobacteria > Geminicoccales > Geminicoccaceae > JALSRW01. The sequence goes on along the minus strand of JALSRW010000022.1, from coordinate 4,038 downwards.
TCGGTGGTGTTGTCGGCGCGGGGCTCGGCCTCGCCACGGCCCTCGGCGGTGAACCGTTCGGGCGGCACCCCGTAGTCGATCAGCGCCCGGCGTACGGCCTCGGCGCGGCGCAGCGAAAGCTCGAGATTGTAGTCCTCGGGTCCGACGGAATCGGTATGGCCGACGATGCGGGCATGCGATTGGTCGTATTTGATCAGCACCTCGGCGGGACGTCGCAGGGTGGGGCGGAAGGCGGGCTCGATTTCGGCACTGTCGAAATCGAAGCCGACCTCGTCGAAGAGGGTGATCTCGAGCAGATCGTCCCGCAACCGTTCGACCTCGGCCGTCCGCGCGGCGCGTTCGGCTTCCAGCGACTTCGCGAATGCCTTTTGCCGCTGGTCCATCAGATAGCCGATGCTGCCGCCCGCGGCGGCCCCGACGGCCGCGCCCACGGCCACCCCGCGCACATCGTTCTTGTCGAGGATGGCCCCGGCGACACCGCCCAGGACCGCGCCGACCGCGGCACCGGTGGCCGTGTGCTCGCCGATCTGCTGCCGGCCCTCGGGGCTCGTGGTGCAGGCGGCGAGCAGGGAGGCGAGAGCGACAACGGTTGTGGCACGCACGTTCGGACCTCGGCGGTGATGGCTCGGAGAGGGCGATATACCACGTCCGACGAAGGCCGCTAGATGACCGCGTGACGGATGCGGGCGCTGACCCACTCGCTGACCAGCACCGTGGCGAAGATCAGCAGCAGGATGACGGTCACCCGCGGCCAGGCCAGCACATTGAGGGAGGACTGCAGCTCGAGGCCGATGCCGCCGGCGCCGACCAGTCCCAGCACGGTCGATTCGCGGATGTTGATGTCCCAGCGGAACACCGAGATTCCGGCGAAGGCCGGCATCACCTGGGGGACGATGGCGAAGCCGATGATCTGCGCTTCACTGGCGCCGGTGGCCCGCACCGCCTCCACCTGCAGGGGATCGATCTCCTCGATCGCCTCGTAGAGGAGCTTCGCCACGAAGCCGATCGAGCGCAGGGCGATGGCGATGATCCCGGCGAACACCCCGGGGCCGGCGATGGCCACCAGCAGAAGCGCCCAGATCAGCGAATTGATGGAGCGCGAGGAGACGATGATCAAAAGCGCGAGCGGCCGCAGGAAGGTCGGGCTGGGAGTGGTGTTGCGGGCGGCCATGAAAGCCACCGGCACCGCCATCAGCAGCGCCAGCAGGGTCCCCAGGGTGGCGATGTTGACGGTATCCCACAGGGGTTTCCAGAGCCGGGGAAGATAGTCCCAGGCCGGCGGTACCATGCGCGAGCCGATATCCGCGGCGACCCGCGGCGAATCGGTGACGAAGAACCAGATCGTGTTCTCCGAGATGACCTGCCAGGACCAGACGAAGAGGGCGGTGCCGAGCAGCCAGCCGGCCCAGATCGCGAGATCCCGCCGGGTGGTGCGCCGGCGCCAGAGCATGCGGTTTTCGGTGGTGTACAGCGGCATGTCACTGGATCCGGGCGCGGATCATGCTGGAGCCGTATTCGGCCGCCATGACGATGCCGATGATGAGCAGCAGGATGGCGGCCGCGGTGTCGAACTCGTAGCGGTCGAAGGCGGTGTTCAGGGTGGCGCCGATGCCGCCGGCACCGACGATGCCGACCACCGCGCTCTCGCGGAAATTGATGTCGAGGCGGTAGAGGGAGAGGCCGATCAGGCGCGGCATCACCTGCGGCTGGATGCCGTAGACCAGCCACTGCAGCCAGGAGGCACCGGTGGCCCGCACCGCTTCGGCCTGGCTCTTCTCGATATCCTCGATGTCCTCGGCCAGCAGCTTGGCGAGAAAGCCGATGGTGGCGAAGGACAGGGTGAGAAAGCCGGCGAAGGGACCGAAGCCGAACATGGCCACGAAGAAGATGGCGATGATCACTTCCTGGAAGCTGCGCGACAGGGCGATGATGCCACGGCACAGCAGATAGACCGGAAGCGGGGCCAGATTGCGGGCCGCTCCCAGGGCGATGGGAATGGAGATGGCGATGCCGACCACGGTGGAGACCACCGTCATGGTCAGGCTTTCCAGGAGCCCTTCGCCGATGTCCCTCCAGCGGCTGGTGAAATCCGGTTCGGTGAAGGCGAGCACGAAAGCCCAGCCGCGGTCGAGGCCCTCCCAGACCCGCACCCAGTTGATCTCCAGCGTGCCCAGCGCCACGACCAGATAGATCACGGCTCCGAGGGCGATCCCCCAGCGCAGCACGGGGTTGCCGATCAGGGGTGGCGGCCGCCAGGCCGTCGCCTCGAAAGGCGCGCCCGCCGCCATCAGACCATCCCCTCCAGACGTTCCTCGTCGGTCGCCGATCCGCCGTTCCCCCTCCGCCGTGCTTCCGCCGAGGCGGTGGTGGTCCAGTCCTCCTCGCCGTAGATGGTGGTCAGCACCTCGGCATCGAGATCGGCGGGAGGCCCGTCGAAGACGATGCGGCCGGATCGGAGTCCGACCACCCGCTCGACGAACATCCGGGCCAGTGCCACGTCGTGGATGTTGATGATCGTGGCCAGGCCGCGCTCCTGACAGAGCTCGCAGAGCAGGCGCATGACCTGACGCGAGGTCTTGGGATCGAGGCTGGCGGTGGGCTCGTCGACCAGCAGCAGCTCGGGATCCTGGATCAGCGCCCGGGCAATGCCCACCCGCTGCCGCTGCCCTCCGGACAGCTCGTCGGCCCGCTTGTCGTACGATTCGGCGAGGCCGACCCGTTCGAGGAGGCGGTAGGCCTTGGCCACGTCCTCGGGTGGAAACCGCCGCCACCAGCTCCGCCAGAAACCGACATAGCCGAGTCGGCCGGAGAGCACGTTCTCCATCACCGTCAACCGCTCGACCAGCGCATATTCCTGGAAGATCATGCCGATCCGCCGGCGCATCCTGCGCAGCGCCCGCTGGCCCAGCCGGGTGATGTTCTCTCCCTTCAGGAACACCTCGCCCGATGTCGGTTCGACGAGGCGGTTGATGCAGCGAATGAGCGTGCTCTTGCCGGCGCCGGACGGGCCGATCAGCGCCATCACCTGGCCCGCGGGCACCCGGAGATCGACACCGTCCAGCGCCCGATCGCCGGTGGGATACTGTTTGACCAGTTGCCGCAGTTCGAGCATGCGCGGACGACCGGTCACGCAGTAGCGCGACCGGTCGCTCCCCTTCGGGTCACTTGCAGGCGTAGGAAACGTTGTTGGCCTTGTCGATCTTGCGGATCACGGCCCAGTGTTCCTTGTAGGTGATGGGGATGAACTGGGCTTCTCCCGACTTCGAGAACTCCTCCTGGAGGCTCGTGCCCTCCCAGTCGAAGGTGAAGAAGGCTTCCTTGATCTTCTCCTGGAGCTCCGGCTTGAGGTTGTAGACGACCCCGTAGCCGGTGGTCGGGAAGGTCTGGGAGCGATAGAGAACCACGAGCTGGTCTTCCTTCACCACGCCGCGGCGGATCATGCGCTCCTTGACCGAATTGGCGATCGAGGCGGCGTCGTAGTCCTTGTTGGCGACGCCGAGGATCGAATTGTCGTGCTTGCCGGAGAACACGGCCTTGAAATCGCGGTCCGGGATCATGTCGAAATCGGCCTTGAGGATGGCCGAAGGCGCCTTGAAGCCGGAATTGGAGGTCGGTGAGGTGAAGGCCAGGGTGCGGCCGCGGATGTCCTCCACCTTCTCGATTCCCGAGCCCGGATAGGTGATGATTTCCATCTCGTAGCCGAAGGAACCGTCGGCGGAAGCCATGATCGTGAACGGGCGGAAGCCGGCGCAGTTGACCGCCAGCGGATTGGAACCGGTGTTGAAACCGGCGATGTGCAGACGGCCGGAGCGCATGGCTTCGATCTGGGCGGCGTTCGACTCCACCGGGAAGAAGATCACCTTCTTGCCGGTCACCTGCTCCAGGTAGTCGAGGAAATCGGCCCAGGCCTCCCGGTAGACGGCGGGATCCTCGACCGGGGTGTAGGCGAAGATCAGCGTGTCGGGATCGACCCATTCGGCCGGATCGGTGGGAATATCGGCGATCAGGTCGCCGTCGCGGTCACAGAAGCGCTCGTCC
>JALSRW010000021.1 GCA_026984595.1 Alphaproteobacteria bacterium | reverse complement strand
CGGGCAAGGATAGAAACCGCGGAGCGAGCCGCACAGACCCTGCACGCAGAGCTGCGACCATATTGCACAGCACGCCCCGACGCGGGGCGGCGCCGACGATCCGCCGCACGCCCCCTTGTGCCGGCGACCGGTCCGCGCCATTTCTTCCCTGCGCCCGTCCGATGCGGGCGGTTTTTTTCGTGGAGCCGTCGACCGTGAGACCGAACGACAACGGCGGGATCGCCGACGCCGCCGCGCGTCGCCGCACCTTCGCCATCATTTCCCACCCGGATGCCGGCAAGACCACTCTGACCGAGAAGCTCCTGCTGCTGGGCGGGGCCATTCATCTGGCCGGCGAGGTCAGGGCGCGGGGGGAACGTCGGCGCTCACGCTCGGATTGGCTGGAGATCGAGAGAAAGCGGGGGATCTCGGTCACCACTTCGGTGATGACCTTCGAGCACGCCGGGCGCATGTTCAATCTGCTCGACACCCCCGGACACGAGGATTTCTCGGAGGACACCTACCGTACCCTGACCGCGGTCGACAGCGCCGTGATGGTGCTGGATGCGGCCAGGGGCATCGAGGCCCAGACCCTCAAGCTGTTCGAGGTCTGCCGTCTGCGCGACATCCCCATCCTCACCTTCGTCAACAAGCTCGACCGCGAGGCCCGCGAGCCCCTGGAACTGCTCGACGAAATCGCCGAGAAGCTGGCCCTCGACACCGCGCCGATGAACTGGCCGATCGGCATGGGCCGCAACTTCCGGGGCGTCGAGCGGATCGACGACGGCCGGGTCATCCTGTTCGAGCCCGAACGGCAGCCCCTGCCGGAGCGCGAAGCCAGCCGGGAGGAGGCTGCCGAGCGGATCGGCCGGGAAGCGCTGGCCCGGGCCGAGGAGGAGGTCACGCTGGTGCGCGAGGCACTGCCCGCCTTCGATGCCCGCAGCTATCTCGAGGGCCATCTGACGCCGGTCTTCTTCGGTAGTGCGCTACGCAGCTTCGGCATCCGCGCCCTGCTCGACGCCATCGCCGAACATGCCCCGGCACCGCGGCCGCAGCCGGCCGAACCCGAACCGGTGTCCCCCGAGAGCGAGGAAGTGGCCGGCTTCGTCTTCAAGGTCCAGGCCAACATGGACGCCCGCCATCGCGACCGCGTGGCTTTCGTCCGCCTGTGCGCGGGTCGCTTCCGCCGCGGCATGAAGCTCCGCAATGTCCGCGACGGCAAGCCGCTCACCGTCTCCAACCCCATCTTCTTCTTCGCCCAGGATCGCCAGCTCGCCGAGGAGGCCTTCGCCGGCGATATCGTGGGGCTGCCCAATCACGGCCAGCTCCGAGTGGGCGACACGGTGACCGAGAGGCGCAGCCTGCATTTCACCGGGATCCCCAATTTCGCCCCCGAGATCCTGATGCGGGTGCGGCTCGGCGATCCGATGCGCGCCAAGCATCTGAAGAAGGCGCTCGAGGACATGGCCGAGGAAGGGGTGACCCAGGTCTTCCGTCCGCTCCTGGGTGCCGACTGGATCGTCGGCGTGATCGGCCCCCTCCAACTCGACGTGCTGCGGGCGCGGCTGGCGGCGGAATACGATCTTCCGGTCGATTTCGAGGCGGCCGCCTATGTCACCGCCCGCTGGTGCTGGCCGCCGGACGAACGCGAGAGGGAGCGCTTCCTCGCCGCCAAGCGGGCGAGCCTCGGCACCGACCGCGACGGGCATCTGGTCTATCTGGCGCGCAACGCCTGGGATCTGGGGCGGGTCCAGGAGGATTTTCCGAAGATCCGCTTTTCCAGGACCTGCGAGCGTGGCGGCACACGGGAGCGGGCCGCGGCGCAGGCCTGAGCGGGCCTCCGCACGACCCCGGCGACCGGCCCTAGATCAGCCGCAGGCTGCGGAAGCTCGCATGCTGGTTCTTGCCCATCACCACATGGTCGTGAACCGTGATGTCCACCGCGCTCAAGGCCTGCACCACCTGCCGCGTCATCTCGATATCGGCCTTGGAAGGGGTGGGATCGCCGCTCGGATGGTTGTGGACCATGATGATCGCCGAGGCGCCGAGCTCCAGTGCCCGTTTGACCACTTCCCGGGGATAGAGCGGGGTATGGTCGACGGTGCCCCGGCTCTGCACCTCGTCGCGGATCAGGATGTTCTTGCGGTCGAGGAAGAGAATGCGGAAATGTTCGCGCGGCTCGTGGCTCATGGCCATCTTGAGATAGTCCATCAGCGCCGCCCATGAGCCGATCACCGGCCGGTCGCGTACTTCTTCCTTGAGCACCCGCTGCAACAGCTCGTGAATGGCTTTCAGGAGCACCTGGGTGAAGCGCAGATCGTCCTCGTACACCGGGCGACGGGGATCCCCGCTGTCCACGCGCTCCGGATCGAGCCCGAAGCAATCCTTGTACTGGCCGAGATCGGCAGCCAGGACACCGCCGAGACCGCCGAAACGGGCGATCATGTCCTTGGCCAGCGGCTTGGTATCGCGGCGGTAGACCGAGAAGAACAACAGGAGTTCGAGCAGCTCGTAGTCGGCGAGCGCCTCGGGTGAAGCGTTCATGAAGCGCTCGCGCAGCCGCGCGCGATGCCCGTGATAGTGCTTGGCCGGCTTGCCGTCGAAGGCCTGCGGTGCCTCGGCGAGGCCGGGGGCACCACCCCCTTTTGCGATCCGACGGGAGAGCTCCTCGAGCCGGGCGGCGTCGCGAATCTCCCATTGCGCCCGCTCCGGCCGCCAGCGGCCGCCCACGGCCTTGATCAGATGGCGAAAGGCGAAGGTGCGCCCGCGCAGCAGATAGGCGACACCCTCGCCCTCCCGCGGCGCGATCTCCACCTCGAGACCGGATTGGGCGAGCAGGCCGATGGCCTGTCGGGTCGCGGCACCATCCTCCATACGGGGAGTCTAAACCGGAGGTAATTCCGTATCCAGTAAAATCTCGCAGAGGTTGATAGCGCAACGCCATGCCCGTACGATCACACCGGCCGCCCGGGCGCTCGCCAACGCCTCGGCATAGGCGGGATCGATATCGGCCGCGGGCGCGAAGCCCTCGACGTCGCGGCGCTGGGCGATGAACAGGAGGGCGGCGCCGAACCCCTCGCCGGCGAGGCGCTCGAGTGTCCGCAGATGGCGCCGGCCACGCACCGTCGGCGCATCGGGAAAGACGGCGAGGCCGTCGCGCTTCCAGGTGATGCCCTTGACTTCGACGTAGAGCGGCGGCCGGTCGCGGTAGGCCAGCACGAAGTCGAGCCGGGTGCCGTTCTCGATGCGTGGTTCGCGGAGAAGCTCGGTCCAGCCGGTGGCGAAGGCGAAGCGACCGGCTTCGAAACCTTCGCGGGCGATGCGATTGGGGTTCTGACTGTTGACCGCGACCAGGGCCTCGCCCTGCGCGATGAGCTCCAGGGTCCAGGCGAGCTTGCGCTTCGGATCGTCGTGGTGGGAAAGCCAGACCGGGGCACCCGGCACCGCTAGGCCCGGCAGCCGCCCGGGATCGGCGCAATGGGCGGTCACCAGCCGGCCGTCGGCCAGTTCGACATCGGCCAGAAAGCGCTTATACCTTTTTCGGAGGACACCGGGGTGAAGCGGCTTGCGCAGGCGCATCGCCTCCTACCGGACGGTGGGCTGCGCGCGAGCGAACGGAGCCGACATGGACAACAGCCAGCAGCCCGCCAGCGCGGCACTCGTCATCATAGGCAACGAAATCCTTTCCGGCAGAACCGTGGACGCCAACCTGCCCTACCTCGCGCGCGAACTCAACGCGCTCGGCATTCCGCTCCTGGAGGCGCGGGTCGTGCCGGATGTCGAGGAGCGCATCGTCGAGGCGGTGAACGCCTGCCGTGCCCGTTACGCCTACGTCTTCACCACCGGAGGCATCGGTCCCACCCACGACGACATCACCGCCGCCAGCATCTCCCGCGCCTTCGGCCGCCCTCTCCTACGCCATCCCGAGGCCGAACGCCGGCTGCGCGCCTACTATCCGCCCGAGAAGATCAACGAGGCCCGCCTCAAGATGGCGGAAATGCCGGAGGGCGCCGAGCTGATCGACAACCCGATCAGCACCGCGCCCGGCTTCCGGGTCGAGAACGTGTTCGTGCTGGCCGGGATCCCCCGGGTGATGCAGGCCATGTTCGAGGGAATCCGCCACCGGCTCCGGGGCGGTCCGCCGATCCTCTCGCGGACCCTCACCCTGCTGGCGCCCGAAGGCGATGTCGCGCTGCTGCTGGCCGAGGTCCAGGAGGCGTTTCCGAGCGTGGAGATCGGCAGCTATCCCTTCTTCACCTTCGACCGTCCGGGGACCAGCATCGTCTTCCGCTCCCGCGATGCCGCTGCCTGCGAGGCCGCTTTGCGCCGTCTCGAAGAGGCCGCGCGCGCCCGGGGCATCGAGATCCGAAACGAAGCCGCGGCCGGAACGTCCGGGGAGGAGGGATGAGCATTCTCGGGCTCGACCATCTGGTGCTGACCGTGCGGGATCTCGCCGCCACGCGCCGCTTCTATGTCGACGGGCTCGGTCTGCACCACGAACGGTTCGGCGAAGGGCGGCATGCGCTCCATTTCGGCGACCAGAAGATCAATCTGCACGAGGTCGGACGGGAGTTCGCGCCGAGGGCGGCGAAGCCGGTGCCCGGCTCCGCCGATTTCTGCCTCCTGACCACGGCACCGCTCGAAGCGATCGCCGCCCGTATGGCGGCGCTCGGCTATCCGCTGCTGGAAGGCCCGGTCGTGCGGAGCGGCGCCACCGGCGCGCTCTGTTCCCTCTATTTCCGCGATCCCGACGGCAACCTCGTGGAGATCGCCCGCCGCCTCGAGAACCGAGACAACATCACGCAGTAGGATGGTTCGAACTTCTTCCCACATGTCGGGAACCGATCCCGACAGGCGCACAATGGAAATACGATGAAGTCCAGACTCCTTCGACTGCTGTTGCTCGTCATCCTCCTCGGTGGCGGTGGAGGTGCCGTCTATTACTACTGGCAGTTCCAGGGGAAACGGGCCGATACAAATATTCTCCGCCTCTTCGGCAATATCGACGTGCGGGAGGCGCGGATCGGCTTCAACGAGGCCGGCCGCATCGATCGCCTGCTCAAGGAGGAGGGAGACCGGGTGGAGAGAGGCGAGCTCGTGGCCCGGCTCGAGGACGATCTCACGCGTGCCGCGCTCGACGCGGCGAAGGCCCGGCGCGACGCCGCCCGCGCGCGCCTCGACAAGCTGCTGGCCGGCAGTCGGCCACAGGAGATCGAGGCCGCCCGCGCCGAGCTGGCACGACTGCAGGCCCTCAAGGAGGATGCCGAACTCAGGGTACGGCGTCTCGAGAAGCTCGCCCTCGACCGCTTCGCGCCGCGGGCCGAGCTCGATACCGCCCGCGCCGAGGCGCGGGCGCTCGAAGCACAGATCCGTCGCCAGAAGGAGGCCCTGAGTCTCCTGATCGAGGGGCCGCGCAGGGAGGACATCGCGGCGCAGCGAGCGGAGCTGGCCCGGGCCGAAGCGGAGCTGGCGGCGGCCCGCACCCGCCTCGCCTACACCCGTCTCGAGAGCAAGGTGGCGGGCACGGTGACGGCGCGGTTGCAGGAGCCCGGCAATGTGGTCCTCGCCTACACACCGGTCTACGCGATCGCGGTCGACGATCCCGTCTGGGCGCGCGTCTACGCGCCGGAACCCGCTCTCGGCCGCATCCGGGAGGGAATGCGCGCGCGCATTCTCACCGATTCGGGCGGCCGGTACGAGGCATGGGTGGGCTATATCTCTCCGATCGCCGAATTCACC
>JALSRW010000020.1 GCA_026984595.1 Alphaproteobacteria bacterium | reverse complement strand
CGCGCGTCTGGGGGCGCATGCGGCTTGGCGGCAACATCATCTGGGCCACCGACTTCACCGAGCATGTCAGCACTTCGACACAGGGCGGTGGCAAGGGCGGCGGGCCGAAGGTCACCACCACGACCTACAGCTACACCGCCTCCTTCGCCGTGGCGCTCTGCGAGGGGCCGATCTCCGGCATCGGTCGGGTGTGGGCCGATGGCAAGCCGCTGGATTTGTCGGGCGTGACGTGGCGACTTTATACGGGGGATGAGACGCAGCAACCGGACTCGTTCATCGAGGCCAGGATGGGCGCGGGCAACGCGCCCGCGTATCGCGGCACTGCCTACGTGGTGTTCGAGGAACTCGACCTCACGCCCTTCGGGAACCGCATCCCGCAGCTCTCCTTCGAGGTGTTCCGGCCGCTGGTGGAGGCCGATACCGCCGAAGGGATGGTGCGCTCTGTCACCATGATCCCCGGTTCCGGCGAGTTCGTCTATGCCACCGAGCCGATCACCCGGGGTTCGGGCGGCAACACGGCCTCGGAGAACGTGAACAACCAGACCGGCAAGCCGGACATCCTGGCATCGCTCGACAACCTGCAGGCCGCGGCGCCGAATATCGGGAACGTCTCGCTGGTGGTCAGCTGGTTCGGTCTCGACCTGCGGGCCGGGAACTGTGCGATCCGGCCCGGCGTCGAGACGGCAACCAAGACCACCACGCCCAAGAGCTGGTCCGTGAACGGCGTGGACCGTGCGAACGCGCATCTCATCAGCCTCGATGCCGAGGGCCGCACCAACTACGGCGGCACTCCGGCAGATTTCTCGGTGGTGCAGGCGATCCGGGAGATGAAGGCGCGGGGGCTGCGGGTCACATTCTACCCGTTCCTGCTGATGGATATTCCGGAAGGCAACACGCTGCCTGATCCTTATTCCGACAACGCCGCCACGCCGGGCCAACCGGCCCACCCTTGGCGCGGGCGCATCACCTGCTCCCCGGCGGTAGGTTTTGCCGGGACGGTCGACAAGACCGCCGATGCCGCTACGCAGGTGGCGGCGTTCTTCAGCAATGCGCAGATCTCCGACTTTGCGGTGAGCGGTGAGACGGTTTCGTGGACCGGCGGTAATGACTGGGGCTTCCGGCGCATGATCCTGCACTATGCGCATCTGTGCAAGGCGGCGGGTGGCGTCGATGCCTTCCTGATCGGTTCCGAGCTGCGCGGGCTGACCACGATCCGGGATGGGGTGATGAGCTTTCCAGCGGTCACCGCGATGAAACAGCTGGCAGCAGATGTGCGCACCATTATCGGGACCGGCACGAAGATCAGCTACGCCGCCGACTGGAGCGAGTATTTCGGGCACCAGCCGCAGGACGGCTCCGGAGATGCGCTGTTCCACCTCGACCGGCTCTGGGCCGACCCGGCCATCGACTTCATCGGCATCGACAACTACCTGCCGCTTTCCGACTGGCGCGATGGCACCGCGCATCTGGATGCCCAAGCCGGCTGGTCCTCCGTGCGCGATCTCGACTATCTGCAATCGAACATCGAGGGCGGCGAGGGGTTCGACTGGTTCTATGCCTCGGATACCGACCGTGATGCGCAGGTCCGGACGCCGATCAGCGACGGCTTCTACGGTGAGCCATGGGTGTTTCGGCCGAAGGACATGCGGAACTGGTGGCAGAACCTGCACCATGACCGCCTGGGCGGGGTGCGGTTCGGGTTCTTCGAGAATGCCGCAGATCCGGTCAACTACGATCCCAATCCCTCCACCGTGGCCATTACCGGCACCACGGGCAACTTCGGCCCCTTCACCTCGCCGGCCCGCGTGGCCTCCGACGGGGCCACATGGCACGGGGCGACGCCGGGATATCGGGCGCTCTCGGCCGGAGAGCGGGTGGTGATTACGGCCTATGTCGCTCCCGGCACCTCGGGAGACTTCGCCCTCTATCTCGCGCTGGGCGCGGGTGCCGATCATGCCTCCTACTTCGGGGCCATCGGCGGCTGGGAAAGCACTGCACCCGGCGCACACTCGATCAACGCCACCGGGCAGGAAGAAGTCGCGCCGGGTCTGTGGAAGATCACCCTTGACGTCACTGCGGGCCTGTCGGGCTCAGCGGGGTTCCGCATCGGGCCGCGCTCAGCGACAGTGGGAGAGGATATCGTGGTCTATGGTGTCGAGGTTCTTCCCTTTGGGCAATCCACTACTGGCTGGGTGCCACAACCGAAGCCGATCCGCTTCACCGAGTTCGGCTGCCCCGCCGTCGACCGGGGTACCAATCAGCCCAACGTGTTCTTCGACCCCAAGAGTTCCGAAAGTGCCCTGCCGTATTACTCGCGCGGCTGGCAGGACGAGGCCCTGCAGCGCGCCTACGTGGAAGCAACGCTGGGCTACTGGGGGGATGCAGCGAAGAACCCGGTATCCACTGTCACCGGCGCGCCGATGATCGAGCTTGCCGAGGCCGCGCTCTGGACCTGGGACGCACGGCCGTATCCGGATTTCCCGGCCCGTGCGGATGTCTGGTCGGACGCCGCCAACTGGCGGCTGGGCCATTGGATGGGCGGACGGCTCGGGCAGGTCTCGCTGGGCGCGCTGGTGCGCGATCTCTGCCGGGCGGCGGGGCTACAGGACGGCCTGGTCGATGTCTCCGAGCTTTCCGACATCGTGCCGGGCTTCACCGTCGCCGCGCTGGAAAGCCCGCGCGCCTCGATCGCGGTGCTGGCCCGCCACTTCGGTTTCGATGCAGTGGAAAGCGGCGGGAAGATCGTGTTCCGCGCCCGCGGTCGGGCGGCGGCCATGACCATCACACCGGACCAGTTGGTGGCAAATGGCCCGGGCGAGGTCATGGAACTGACCCGCGGCCAGGAGACCGAGCTGCCGCAGGCGCTCAAATGGCAGCTGGTGCGGGCCGACGAGGAGTATGATGCAGCCACGGTGGAGGCGCGCCGATCCACCGTGCAGGCGGCGCGGGTGTCTTCTGAGACCTTCCCGCTGGCGGTGTCGCTCGAGGAAGCCGACCAGCGCTGCCGCCGCGCGCTGATGGAGATCTGGGTGGGGCGCGAGACCTTGACCGCCAGGCTACCGCCGTCAATGTTGCGGCTTGATCCGGGTGACGTGATCGCGCTGGACCACGATGGGCGGCAGGTTGATTATCGCGTCACCCGCGTGGCCGATGCAGGTGCACGCGCGATCGAAGCGATCCGCGCCGATGCCGCCATCCATGACCTGCCGCCAGGCAAGGGCCGTGAACCACAGCTGGCCACCCCCACCGTCTTCGGCCCGGCTGACGTCGCTCTGATGGACCTGCCGCAGCTGAGTGACACGGTGCCGGCGCACCGGCCGTATGCGGCGGTGTTCGCGAGGCCGTGGTACGGCAGCGGCGCGGTCTGGCGGAGTGCCGACACGTCCGGCTTCCAACTGCTCGATACGGTCGGCGCGCCCGCCCGCATGGGGGTTCTGGCCGCCGACTTCCCAGCCGGTCCCCTCTGGCGTTTCGACATGGGCAGTGAACTCCTGTTAGACCTCACATCGGGCATGCTGGCTTCGGTCACCGATACCGAGCTTCTCAATGGCGCCAACGTGCTGGCGGTGGAAAGCGCGCCGGGGGTCTGGGAGATCGTCCAGTTCGGGAATGCGGAACTGGTGGCAACCGGGCGCTACCGCCTCACCCGCCTGCTGCGCGGCCAGCGCGGCACCGAAGATGCCATGGGCAGCCCGGCACCCTCTGGCGCGCGTGTGGTGGTTCTGGACAGTGCGGTGCAATCTCTGCCGATCAGCGAGGCCGATCTGGGCCTGCCCTGGAACTGGCGCGTCGGGCCGGGCAATGCCGCACCCTCGGACGCCATCATGCAGGCGCTTGCCTTCACGCCGAACGGGCGCGGGCTGGTGCCATTTGCTCCGGCCCAGGCGCGGATGCGGCGGTTGGCAGGTGGTGATCTAGACATCCGCTGGCTGCGCCGCGACCGGGCACTCTCGGCCGACAGCTGGGTGCTGAACGAGGTGCCGATGTCGGAGGCATCGGAAAGCTACGACCTCGAGATTCTCTCCGGGGCAACCGTAAAGAGAACCTTGACGGTTGCCACCCCGGCCGCCCTCTACACTGCCGCCATGCAGACCGCCGACTTCGGTGGGCCGGTCACCAGCCTGTCCGTCCGCATCTACCAGATCGGCGCGCTGGGCCGCGGCGTGCCGCTTGTCACCACCCTCACCGCCACGGAGACCATGCCATGACCACCCCCAATCTCTCCCTGCCGCTGCTCGCGGCCGCCCAGGCCCAGAAGCATGTTACCGTCAACGAGGCGCTCTCCCGGCTCGACGGGCTGGTGCAGCTTGTCGTGAAGGATCGGAACCTGACCGCGCCGCCGGCAAGCCCCGCTGACGGAGATCGCTACATCGTCGCCACAGGCGGCACCGGGGCCTGGGCCGGATGGGATGGCGACGTGGTGCTGTTTACGGGAGGGTCATGGTTGCGGCTGCCGCCATCGGAGGGATGGCGCGTGTGGGTCGAGGACGAGGGCGTGCTGGTCGTGCGCACGGGCGGAACGTGGCTGACGCTCGAGGCGGCCCTGGGCCTGCTGGTGCGGGCTCCCGCGGTTGAGGTGGCCCGAAGCTCGAGCGGCGGCGCCATCGGGCTGCATGTCGACGAGGAACTGTTGAATGGACTTGCCGGTGCAACCGTCACCTCGACCATCGCCATCCCCGACCGTGCGATAGTGTTGGCGGTCTCGACCCGCACCGTCGCTGCCGTGCTGGGCGCGACATCTTATGATTGCGGCATCTCGGGCGAGCCCGCCAAGTTCGGAGGGTCGCTCGGCGTGGCCGCCGGCAGCACCAATGTCGGGGTGATAGGCCCGCAGGCCTTCTATGCGCCCACGCCGATCGTGCTCACCGCAAATGGCGGGAACTTCACCGGCGGCGATGTGCGCATCACGATCCAGTACCTTCTCTCGACGGCTCCGGCGGCCTGACCCTACGACCACAAGCAACGAGAAACCTCACCATGACACCTCCGCATTCCGAGGCGGGCTTTGTCCGCATGCCCGAAGAAGATTTCGAGGCCATCCTCGCCCGCGCCGCCGAAAAGGGTGCCCGCAAGGCGCTGGCCGATGTCGGGCTAGAAGGCCCGGAAGCGGCCATCGACATTCGTGACCTGCGCACGCTGCTCGCGAGCCTCCGCATGGCGCGCCGCACCGCCTGGCAGACCGTCGTGCGGCTCGTCACCACGGGGTTGTTGCTCGCGCTGATCGCGGGCGTGGCGGTGAAGTTGAAGTGGTTCGGCATAGGAGAATGAACATGAACGTCGACGATATTGCCCGCGAGATCGTGGCACGCGAGGGCGGCTTCGTGATGGATCCGGACGACCCGGGCGGCGCGACCAGGTATGGCGTGACCATCAGCACCCTGCGCGCCCTCGGCCTGGACAAGACCGGCGACGGGCAGGTCACCATCGAGGACGTGAAGGCGCTGACCCGATCGGACGCGGTGCGGATCTTCAGGGAACGGTATTTCCACGGCCCTCGCATCGACCTGCTGCCCGAGTCCCTGCAGCCCTCGGTATTCGACATGCAGGTCAATGCCGGCAGCAATGCGGTGCGCATCCTGCAGCGCCTGCTTGCGGAGTTCGAGGAACCGGTGACGGTGGACGGGTTGATCGGACCGCAGACGGCAGAAGCCGCGAAGCGTGCCCATGCCAAGGCCGGGCAGTACCTGGTCGATGCCTATGCCATCGCCCGGCGCACCTACTATTTCC
>JALSRW010000019.1 GCA_026984595.1 Alphaproteobacteria bacterium | reverse complement strand
GACATCGTTCTCTTCTACATCTTCTTCGAGGGCATCCTGATCCCGATGTACCTGATCATCGGCATCTGGGGCGGTCCCCGGCGGATCTATGCCGCCTTCAAGTTCTTCCTGTACACGCTGGCCGGGTCGGTGCTGTTCCTGGTCGCCATCCTGGTGATGTATCTGCAGGCCGGGACCACCGAGATCCCGCTGCTGATGACCGCCGATTTCGACCCCTCGCTGCAGCGCTGGCTGTGGCTCGCCATGTTCGCCTCCTTCGCCGTCAAGATGCCGATGTGGCCGTTCCACACCTGGCTGCCGGACGCCCATGTGGAGGCGCCGACCGCCGGTTCGGTGATCCTGGCGGGGGTGCTCCTCAAGGTCGGTGGCTACAGTTTCCTGCGCTTCTCGCTGCCAATGCTGCCCGAGGCCTCGGAGTTCTTCACCCCGCTCGTGTTCGCCCTCTCGGTGATCGCCATCATCTACACCTCGCTGGTGGCGTTGGCCCAGACCGACATGAAGAAGCTGATCGCCTACAGCTCGGTGGCCCATATGGGCATCGTCACCATCGGCATCTTCACCCCCAATGCGCTGGGCGTGGCCGGCAGCATCGTCATGATGCTCTCCCACGGTCTGGTCTCGGCCGCCCTGTTCATGGTGGTCGGCGTGGTCTACGACCGCATCCACAGCCGCGAGATCGCCGCCTATGGCGGGCTGGCCGAGCGCATGCCGGTCTACGCCACGGTGTTCATGCTGTTCATGCTGGCCTCGGTGGGGCTGCCGGGCACCTCCGGATTCGTCGGGGAGATCCTGGTGATCGTCGGCGTCTTCGCCGAGAACAGCCAGGTCGCGCTGCTGGCCGCCACCGGCATGATCCTCGGTGCCGCCTACATGCTCTGGCTCTATCGCCGGGTGATCTTCGGCGCCCTCACCAAGGAATCGCTCAAGGCCATCCGCGACATGCGGGCCAACGAGGTGATCGCCTTCGCCCCGCTGGTGGTGCTGGTGCTGCTGATGGGCATCTATCCGCAGTTCTTCCTCGACCCCATGGCGGCTTCCATCGACCAGCTCCTGAACCGTACCGTCCCCGCTGCCGAACAACTGGCCCTGCAGTGAGGTGGAGAGCCGCATGACCGCCGCCATGACCGACCTCACGCCCGCCCTGCCGGAAGTCTTCCTGTTCGTTGCCGGGCTCGTGCTGCTGTTCCTCGGCGTGTTCCGCGAGCGCGACGGGCTGACCGTGATCAGCCCGCTCGTCGTCCTGTCGCTGCTGGTCGCCGCGGTGCTCACCATCAGTGCCGACAAGGGGCCGATCTTCGCCTTCGCCGGCCATTTCGTCTTCGACGAGTTCGCCGCCTTCCTCAAGGTGCTGATCTACGTCACCGCCGCCCTCGGGGTGATGATGGCGCCCGCATATCTCGACGACGAGCGGATGGGACGTTTCGAGTTTCCGCTGCTGGCGCTGTTCGCCACCCTCGGCATGGGCATGATGGTTTCCGCCAACAGTCTTCTCGCCCTGTACATGGGTCTCGAGCTGCAGAGCCTTTCACTCTACGTGCTGGCCGCCTTCCAGCGGGATTCGACGCGGGCCAGCGAGGCCGGTCTCAAATACTTCGTGCTGGGCGCGCTGGCCTCGGGCATGCTGCTCTACGGCAGCTCGCTGGTTTACGGTTTCACCGGCACCCTCTCCTTCGACGTCCTCGCCCGCTCCTTCCTGACCGGGGAAGGAGCCGGTGCGCTGCCGGCGGGGGCGGTGGTCGGCCTCGTCTTCGTCATCGCCGCCCTGGCCTTCAAACTTTCGGCCGTCCCCTTCCACATGTGGACCCCCGATGTCTACGAGGGCGCGCCCACCCCGGTCACCGCCTTTCTCGCCGCCGCCCCCAAGGTCGCGGCCATCGGCCTCGTCCTGCGGCTCCTGTTCCAGCCCTTCGGCGACTGGATGGCACAGTGGCAGCAGGTGATCGTCCTGATCTCGGTGGCCTCCATGGTGCTCGGGGCGCTGGCCGCCATCGGCCAGACCAACATCAAGCGGCTGATGGCCTATTCGGCGATCGGCCATGTCGGCTATGCGCTGGTGGGCATCGCCGCCGGCGGCGTGGCCGGGGTCAACGCCGTGCTCGTCTACATGGCGATCTACGTGGTGATGACCCTCGGCACCTTCGCCTGCATCCTGTTGATGCGGCGGCACGGGCGCTATGTGGAAGGGATCGCCGATCTGGCCGGTCTGTCGCGGCATCAGCCGGCGATGGCCATGATCCTGGCGATTCTCATGTTCTCGCTGGCCGGCATTCCGCCGGCGGCGGGCTTCTTCGGCAAGCTCTACGTATTCTTGGCGGCGGTCGATGCCGGCCTCGTCTGGCTGGCCGTGGTCGGCGTGCTCACCAGCGTGATCGGCGCCTACTATTACCTGCGGATCGTCAAGATCATGTATTTCGACGAGCCGGCCGAAGCCTTCGACACCATCGCCCGCCCCGAGCTGCACGGGATCGCCGCCCTCGCCGCGGTGCTGATCGCCGGGTTCCTGCTGCTGCCGGGGCCGTTGCTCTCCAGCGCCGATGTCGCGGCCCGCGCCCTGTTGCCCTGAGAGGCTCCGGCGTGCGGTGGCGGATCGAGCGGGTCGGACGGATCGCCAGTACCAGTGATCTGGTCTGGCAGCGGGCCGCCGAAGGGGCGGAGGAGGGGCTGGAGGTGCTGGCCACCGAACAGACCGCCGGGCGCGGGCGGCACGGTCGACGCTGGCTGTCTCCCGCCGGCAATTTCCATGCGAGCTGGCTGCTGCGGCCGGAGGTGGCGACCGCCGGTGCCGCCAGCCTGTCGCTGGTGGCCGGGCTGGCGGTACGCGACGCCCTGGCGGGTACCCGCATCCCCGTCGACCGGCTGCGCCTCAAATGGCCCAACGACATCCTCCTCGGCGAGGCCAAGCTCGGCGGCGTACTGCTCGAGGGACGCGGCGAAGGCGCCGGCGGCGCCATCGTCGTCGGGGTGGGAATCAACGTTGCCGTGGCACCCGAAGGAGCGGGGCGCCGGACCACCAGCCTGCGGGCGCTGGGCGACGATGTGACCACCGTCGAGCGGCTGCTCGAACTGCTGCTGGACAGTTTCGCCCGGCGCTACGCGCGCTGGCGGAAAGGCGGCTTTGCCGGACAGCGGGCGGAATGGATGGGGGCGGCCTACCGGATCGGTGATATGACTTCGCTCCGGATCGGTGAGGGCCGTCTCGAGGGGCGGTTCGTGGATGTCGACGCCGACGGTGCCCTCTGGCTCGAACTGGCACCCGGCCGGCGGCGGCGCTTCATGGCCGGTGAACTGGTGTTCGCGTCGGAGACGTCGAACCCGACAGCCGGGGGGTAGCCCACGGCGTCGCAGCGGCGGACCGCAGAGGTCCGTCAGGGGAGAGAAAGCATCATGCTGCTCGCCGTCGATGTCGGCAACACCAACACGGTGTTCGCCCTCTACCGGGAGACCGTCCAGGTCGGCCAGTGGCGGCTTTCCACCAATCGGGAACGCACCGCCGAGGAATACGCAGCGCTGCTCCTGCAGCTCATCACCCTGGCCGGTGTCGGCCGCAGCGATGTCAACGCGGTGGTCATCGCCAGCGTGGTGCCCCAGGCGGTGGTGCCGCTTCGCTGGATGAGCCGCGACTATTTCGGCTGCCGTGCCTTCGTGGTCGGCGAGGATCTCGAATATCCGCTGGAAATCCGCCTCGCCAATCCACGGGAAGTGGGAGCCGACCGCATCGTCAACGCCGTCGGCGCTCTGACCCGCTACCGGCCACCCCTGGTGATCATCGATTTCGGCACGGCCACGACCTTCGATGTGGTGGACCGCAGCCGTGCCTACTGCGGCGGGGTGATCGCCCCCGGCATCAACCTGTCTCTCGAGGCCCTGCACCGGGCCGCCGCCCAGCTTCCGCGGGTGGCGGTGCAACCGACGCGGAACGTGATCGGTACCAGCACCGTGACGGCGATGCAGTCGGGCATATATTGGGGCTATGTCGGACTCATCGAGGGGCTGGTCGGCCGCATCCGCGACGAGTTCGAAGACCCCATGACGGTGGTGGCCACGGGTGGCCTGGCGCCGCTCTTCGGCGAGCGCTGCGAGGTCATCGAGCATGTCGATCGGGATCTGACGATGGCCGGTCTCCTCGAGATCTACACCCGCTACCGCAGCGTCATCCGCGCCGCCAAGGAGCCTTCCAGGTGACCGACGAGAAGAAGCTCGTGTTCCTGCCTCTGGGGGGGGTCGGCGAGATCGGCCTCAACTGCTATCTCTACGGCCAGGACGGCCGCTGGATGATGGTCGATCTGGGCATCGGCTTCGCCGACGATCGCCTGCCCGGGGCCGAGATCCTGCTGCCCGATCTGTCCTTCATCCGCGAGCAGCGCGACCGGCTCGCCGGTCTCGTCCTGACCCACGCCCACGAGGATCATCTCGGCGCCGTGCCCTATCTCTGGCAGGAGCTCGGCTGCCCCGTCTGGTGCACCGCCTTCGCCGCCGCGGTGCTGCGACGCAAGTTCGACGACATGCAGCGGGAGCATCCGCGGCCCCTGCAGGTGGTCGAGCCGGGCCAGCCTTTCGAGGTCGGACCGTTTGCCTGCCGCCTTCTGCATGTCACCCACTCCATTCCCGAGGCCAACGCCCTGGCCATCGAGAGTGCCCATGGCCGCCTGCTGCACACCGGCGACTGGAAGCTCGACCGCGAGCCTCTGATCGGCGAGGCCACCGATGTGCCGGGCATCGAGGAATTCGCGGCCGAGGGCGTGCTGGCGCTGGTGGGCGACAGCACCAACGTGCTGGTCGCCGGTACCGCCGGTTCCGAGGCCGAGGTCCGCGACAGTCTCACCGAACTCATCCGGGCCAAGCCGCATCGGGTGGCGGTCACCACCTTCGCCTCCAACGTCGCCCGGCTGGAAACCGCCGCCCATGCCGGTCGCGACGCCGGCCGCGAGGTGGTGGTGGTGGGGCGCTCCATGTGGCGGATGATCGAGGCCGCCCGCAACTGCGGCTATCTGCGCGATCTGCCGCCGCTCCTCGACGAGATCGAGGCCCGGTCGCTGCCGCGCAACCGCGTCCTCTATCTGGTGACGGGCAGCCAGGGGGAGCCGCGTTCGGCGCTGATGCGCATCGCCATGGGCCAGCATGCGCGGGTGCGGCTGGAGCCGGGGGATACCGTCATCTTCTCCTCCAAGATCATCCCCGGCAACGAGCGCACCCTCTTCAATCTGCACAATCAGCTCGTCGATCTCGGCGTCGAGGTGATCACCGAGGAAGACCATTTCGTCCATGTCTCCGGTCATCCCTGCCGCGAGGACATGGAACAGATGTATCGCTGGGTGCGCCCCCGGATCGCCGTGCCGGTGCATGGCGAGGCCCGCCACCTCCATGCCCATGCGCGCTTCGCCCGCGAACTCGGGGTGCCGGAGACGGTGCTGCTCAAGAACGGCCATCTGCTGTGCATCGCCCCCGACGGCCCGCGCGTCCTGGACGAGGTGCCGGTGGGCCGGTTGGCACTGGAGAACGGCGACCTGGTTCCCGAGGCCAGCGATCTGTTCCGCGCCCGTCGCCGCATCATGCAGCATGGCGTGATCAGCGTCGGTCTCGTTCTCGACGCTTATGGCAGCGTCATGGGGCCGCCGGCGGTGGCCAATGTCGGGTCCGTCGAACCGGAGCGCTTCGAGCGGTTGCAGGAGAGGCTGGAGGAGGCGCTGACGCGGGCGATCGAGGCGCTGGAGGACGAGGTGGTGATGAACGACGA
>JALSRW010000018.1 GCA_026984595.1 Alphaproteobacteria bacterium | reverse complement strand
CTCGTGTATCACGATTCGGCCTACGGCAAGGAGCCGATCCGCACCCTCGAGGTGCTGAGCGAGAAGTTCGGCTACAAGCTGAGCCTGTTCCCGGTAGCCCATCCCGGGCTCGAGCAGAAGGCCACCTGGCTCAAGATCGGTCGCCAGCTCCGTCCCGACTGGGTGCTGATGTGGGGCTGGGGCGTGATGAACTCCACGGCCATCAAGGAAGCGGCCGCGGTCGGCTTCCCCATGGAACGGTTCATCGGCAACTGGTGGTCGGGCTCGGAGAACGACGTGATGCCCGCCGGCGAATCCGCGATCGGGTACAAATCCGCGAACTTCCACGGTGCCGGTGCCACCTGGCCGGTGCACCAGGACATCTTCAAGTATGTCTATGATGCCGGGAAGGGTGCCGGCAAGCGCGAGCGGGTCGGCGAGGTCCTGTACAATCGTGGCATCACCAACGCCATGATCGTCGTCGAGGCGATCCGTACCGCCCAGGAGATCTACGGCAAGAAGCCACTGACCGGCTGGCAGGTGCGAGACGGTTTCGAGAACCTCAATCTGACCGCCGAGCGGCTGGCCGAACTCGGCCTCGCCGACTTCATGCAGCCCATCAAGCTGTCCTGCGAAGATCACGAGGGCGGTGGCTCGGTCTATGTCCAGCAGTGGGACGGCAAGAAGTGGAACCGGGTGTCCGACTGGATCCCGCCGATGCGCGACGTGGTCTGGCCGATGATCAAGGAATCGGCACTGGCCTACGCCAAGGAAAAGGGCATCGAGGTCCGCAAGTGCGACTGAGCCGGTGAGCCGGGAGCGAGACGTCCGATGAGCACAGCCGTCCTCGAGCGGCAGGCGACCACCGAGCAGGCCGCCGAACCGCTTCTGTCGGTGCACAATATCGAGGTGGTCTACGACCACGTCATCCTGGTGCTCAAGGGCGTCTCGCTCCAGGTGCCCAAGGGTGGCATCGTCGCCCTTCTGGGTGCCAACGGAGCCGGCAAGACCACGACCCTCAAGGCGATCTCGACGCTGCTCCGCACCGAGCGCGGCGAGGTCACCAAGGGATCGATCACGCTCGCCGGAGAGACCGTGCACGATCTCACACCGACCCAGCTCGTGCGCCGCGGCGTCGTGCAGGTCATGGAAGGCCGGCATTGCTTCGAGCATCTGACGGTCGAGGAGAACCTGCTGACCGGCGCCTATACCCGTCGCGACGGGGCGGCGGCCGTCCGGCGTGATCTGGAGATGGTGTATCACTATTTCCCGCGGCTGCGCGAACGCCGCAAATCCTTGGCCGGCTACACCTCGGGCGGCGAGCAGCAGATGTGCGCCATCGGTCGGGCCCTGATGGCGCGCCCGACCGTGGTGCTGCTCGACGAGCCGTCGATGGGCCTGGCTCCACAACTGGTCGAGGAGATTTTCGAGATCGTCGCCCGACTCAACCGGGAGGAGCATGTGACCTTCCTCCTGGCCGAGCAGAACACCAACGTGGCGTTGCGCTATGCCCGCTACGGCTATGTCCTCGAGAACGGGAGGGTGGTGCTTGACGGTGATGCCGAAAGCCTGCGAAATAACGAGGACGTGAAGGAGTTCTATCTCGGCCTCAGCAGCTCGGGTCGCAAGAGCTTTCGCGAGATCAAGAGCTACAAGCGCCGAAAACGGTGGCTGTAAGTGAACGCACACAACCGGGAGGCAGAGGCCGGCACTGACGGAACGACGGTGCGTCATGGCCCGAGTTTGCAGCGTCTGGCGGCGCTCCTGAGCAACCATATCCGCCGCCGCATCGGCGAGCGAGCGTTCCATTTCGACGGGCGCCTGAACGATCCCGGGATGGGGCTCGTGGCCCCGATCGATGTCGCCCTGTTCCGCAACCAGCCCTTCCTTCTCGAAAAGCTGCGCCAGCCGGAGTCCGGAGCGGCGATCGCCCTCAACAGCTTCGCCCTCTGGCGGGACAGCCCCGGTGAACTGGAACTGGCCGGCGTCGCGGGATTCCGCGAGGTGCTGCTCAATCTGCGCTGTCCCACCGGCATCCGTGGCACGCCTCCCCATCTCGATGTGCTGGCGCGCGGCCGCAGAGCGCTCGTTGCGGTCACCGCCCGCGGTTTCGAATATCTGGGCCGCCACACCTCCCGGGTGGCGCCGGCCTATCTCGAGCTGTCGCCCCCGTCGGGACTTGCGCCGTGGCTGGAGCTGCTGCGCGACCTCGCGGAACGGCGGGTGAGCTACCGCTTCCTGAATGCGGCGATGCTCGGCAAGCTGGCGCTGGCGCTGGGCCGCACCTTTCCCGAATATCACATTCACCTGCTGCAACTCTTCCTCGAACCGCGTGATGCGGACGCCTACGAGCCCTTCGCTCGCCATCGCGCCGAGCTGGATGCGCTGCGGGAGCGGGTCGACGGCTCCCGGGTGCGGTTCGCCTTCGACAGTTTCGGCACCGTATGGCGGCAGTGGGCGGGCCGCGACCAACCGTCTTGGCTCCCACAACTGGTAAGCCAGCTCGAAGCCCGCTACGACATCGCGGTGTCGACGCGCCCGGCATTCGGCCTCTCGGTGATGCCCGGACAGCGCTGACGACCCTTTGCCGATTGGAGGAACTGGCTCCATGCCCGAGAGCGCGGAGACCTATTACGATCGCCAGGAAGTGCGAAGCCCGGCCGAACGCGAGGCGGCTCTGTTCCACGCCTTGCCGGGATTGTTGCGCCACGCGCTGGACAACGCCCCATTGTATCGGGCCCGCTTCGGGACCATCGAGCCCGCCACCTTCACCAGCCGCGAGGCGCTGGCCCGCCTGCCGGTCCTGCGCAAGGAGGAGCTGCCAGAGCTGCAGGAGCGGGATCCCCCCTTCGGCGGACTCGCCGCCACCCCTTTCGCGCGGCTCGGAAGGGTGTTCGCCTCGCCCGGTCCGATCTTCGAGCCGCAGGGCAATCGCAGCGACTACTGGCGCATGGCACGGGCGATGTTCGCGGCCGGCTTCCGGCGCGGGGATCTGGTACACAACACCTTCGCCTATCACCTGACACCCGCCGGCTTCATGATCGATTCCGGCGCCCGGGCGCTCCGCTGTCCGGTCTTCCCCGGCGGCACCGGGCAGACCGAATTGCAGCTCAAGGCGATTTCGCGCCTGCGGCCGGTGGCCTACGCCGGGACCCCCTCCTTCCTCGGGATCCTGCTCGAACGGGCGCGCGAGATCGGCGTCGCTCCCCTCTCCTTCGCCAAGGCGCTGGTCTCCGGCGAGGCCTTTCCGCCGAGCCTCCGCGACCGCCTGGCCGCAGAGCACGGGATCGACGCCTACCAGTGCTATGCCACCGCCGATGCCGGGCTGATCGCCTATGAGAGCCCGGCCCGCGAAGGGCTGATCGTCGACGAGGCGGTGCTGCTGGAGATCGTACGGCCGGGCAGCGACGAGCCCCTGCCGGAGGGGGAGGTCGGCGAAGTGGTGGTCACCGTCTTCAATCCGGACTATCCGCTGATCCGCTTCGGCACCGGCGATCTGTCGGCGATCCTGCCGGGCACCAGCCCCTGCGGCCGCACCAATCTCCGCATCCGCGGCTGGCTCGGCCGGGCCGACCAGACCACCAAGGTGCGGGGCATGTTCGTGCATCCCCGGCAGGTACACGAGATCGCCCGCCGTTTCGAGGCGGTGGTCCGGGCGCGGCTGGAGGTGCGCGAGATCGAGGGGCGCGACCGCATGGTGCTGCTGTGTGAAACCGCGGATGGAGCGGATCCGGCGCTGCAGGCGGCGATCGCCGATGCCGTGCGGGCGGTCACCGGCCTGCGCGGGGAGGTCGAGCTGGTACCGCCGGGGAGCCTGCCCAACGACGGCAAGGTGATCGACGATCAACGCCGGCGTGGCTGAGAGTGGCGCTGTTCGAGGCTCGTGGACTGGCCTGCCGGCGGGCGGGAAGGATCGTCTTCGAGCAGCTCGAATTCGCGCTCGAACCCGGCGAGGCGCTGCTGCTGCGGGGGCCCAACGGCAGCGGCAAGTCGAGCCTGTTGCGGCTGCTGGCCGGCCTGCTGCGCCCGGCTGCCGGAGTCCTGAGCTGGCAGGGCCGCAGATGTTCGACGCATGATCCCGAGCATCGGGCGCGGCTGCATTTCGTCGGCCATCTCGACGCCGGCAAGGCCAATCTCACGGTACGCGAGAACCTGTGCTTCATCGCCGGGCTCCTGGGGGTGGGCGAGCTGCGGCGGGAAGCGCTCGAGAGCTTCGATCTCCTCGAACTCGCCGACACTCCGGCCCGCTATCTGTCGGCGGGCCAGAAGCGCCGCCTCGCCCTCGCCCGCCTCGCCGTCGCGCCGCGCCCGCTGTGGCTGCTGGACGAACCGGCAGTCGGTCTGGACACCGCCAACCGCCATCGTCTGGAGCGGCGGATCGCCGCACATCTCGAAGCTGGCGGGCTGTGCATCGTCGCCACCCATGGCGATGTCACCCTGCCGGAGGCGCTGGTCCTGGATTTCGGCGAGGCGGTCGCATGAAGACGCTCGCCGCCGTCGTTCGCCGCGATCTCCGGCTGGCCTTCCGGCACGGGGCGGAAACCCTTCTGGGGGCGATCTTCTTCGCCCTCGCCCTTTCCCTGTTCCCGCTCGGGGTCGGGGCCTCGGCCGACATCCTCGCCCGCATCGGCGCCGGCGTCATCTGGGTGCTGGCCCTGTTCGCCGTGCTCCTGACCCTGGAACGCCTCTACCAGGGCGATTACGAGGACGGCTCCCTCGAACTGATGGTGCTGGCACCGGCACCGCTGGAGCTTCTGGTGTTCGGGAAATGCCTGGCCCACTGGCTGACCAGCGGCCTGCTGCTGGTCGTGATGTCGCCGCTCCTGGCGTTGCTCATGGCCCTGCCCGCGGATGCCTATTGGGTGTTGCCGGCTGCCCTGCTGCTGGGTACCCCGACCCTCACTCTGATCGGTTCGATCGGTGCCGCACTGCTGGTGGGCAGCCGCCGCGGCAGCGCTCTCACGGCACTTCTGGTCTTGCCTCTGTACATCCCGGTTCTCATCTTCGGGGTGAGTGCGGTCGATGGCTATCTGCTCGGTCTGGGCGGCGGTGCACAGCTCGCCATTCTCGGTGCCATGCTGCTGTTCGCCCTGGCCTTCGCTCCTCCGGCCACCGCCGCGGCTCTGCGGGTGGCGCTGGAATGAGGGCGCCGGCGTCGCGCAAGCGAAAGGATCGACCATGCACGGCTACGCCAATCCGCTCCGCTTCCAGCGCATCGCCGATGCGGTCCTGCCCTGGGTCGCGGTGGCCTTCGTCCTTCTGCTGCCGATCGGTCTCTATCAGTCGCTGGTGCTGGCCCCGCCCGACTATCAGCAGGGCGAAGCGGTACGGATCATGTACGTGCACGTGCCGGCCGCCTGGATGGCCACCTTCACTTACGCCCTGATCGCCGTCGCCAGCATCATCGCGCTGGTCTGGAGGCATCCCCTGGCCGAAGTGGCGGCGCGGGCGGCAGCACCGGCAGGAGCGGCCTTCACCGCCATCGCCCTGCTCACCGGCTCCATCTGGGGCAAGCCGATGTGGGGGACCTGGTGGGTGTGGGACGCGCGGCTCACCTCGGTGCTGATCCTGTTCTTCCTCTATCTCGGCTACATCGCCCTGCACGACGCCTTCGAGGATCCCGCCCGGGGCGCCCGGGCGGCCTCGATCCTGGCCCTGGTGGGTGCGGTCAACCTGCCGATCATCAAGTTCTCGGTGGACTGGTGGAACACCCTCCATCAGCCCGCCAGCATCCTGCGTCTCGACGGCCCGACCAT
>JALSRW010000017.1 GCA_026984595.1 Alphaproteobacteria bacterium | reverse complement strand
CCGCCGCCTTTCCGGCTTATGGCACGG
Organism: Alphaproteobacteria bacterium; assembly: GCA_026984595.1. Lineage (GTDB taxonomy): Bacteria > Pseudomonadota > Alphaproteobacteria > Geminicoccales > Geminicoccaceae > JALSRW01. Next base: position 5,718 of record JALSRW010000017.1, on the reverse strand, counting down.
CCCCCGGGGATTCGGTGGATCCCGTGGCGCGGGCCATCGAGCGGCTCAACCAAAGGGTGGCGGAGCTCGAGCGTCGCCTGGCCGAGGCTCCGGCGGCGATTGCGGGTGCTGAAGGCGGCGAGGGCAGCGAGGGAGGCGATCCGATCCGCTGCGTCGGCGGCTCCTGAATGGGAGAGAGCATCCGCTCCGCCCGGCCGCGACCCGTCTATCTCGATCACAATGCGACCGCGCCGCTGCGCCCCGAGGCGCGGGCGGCGATGTTCGCCGGGCTCGAGGAAATCGGCAATCCCTCCTCGGTCCACCGCTTCGGCCGCCGTGCGCGGGGCCGGCTGGAACAGGCACGGGAAGACATCGCGGCATGGCTCGGCATCGAGCCCGACCGCGTCCTGTTCGTCAGCGGCGGCACCGAGGCCAACAATCTGGCGCTGCATCAGGCGCGGGGACCGGTGCTGGTCTCGGCCATCGAACATCCCTCGGTGCTGGAGGCGGCACCGCAGGCCCTGCGGCTGCCGGTGGGCGAGGACGGGCGGATCGATCCCGACCGTTGCCGGGCCCTGGTGGAGGAGAACGGCTGCGAGCTGGTGAGCGTGATGCTCGCCAACAACGAAACGGGGATCGTCCAGCCGGTTGCGGAGATCGCCGCGCTCCTGCAGGGGTGCGGCGTGCGGCTCCACGTCGATGCCGCCCAGGTGCCGGGTCGTCTCGATCGGGCATTGGCGGAGATCGGGGCCGATTACCTGACTCTCAGCGCTCACAAGCTCGGCGGACCGCCCGGGATCGGCGCCCTGGTGACCGCTCCGGGCGCGGAGATCCGCCCGCTGCTCCGTGGCGGCGGGCAGGAACGGCGGGCGCGTGCCGGCACGGAGAACCTGCCGGCGGCGATGGGCTTCGCGGCCGCGCTGCGGGCCGTCGATGCCGGCGAGATCAGCCGCCTCGAGAGCCTCCGCGACCGGCTGGAGGCGGCCCTCGCCGAGCTGCCGCAAGTGCGGATCATCGGCCGCGGGTTGCCGCGTCTGGCCAACACGAGCTGCATTGCGCTTCGCGGCGTCGACAGTCGGCTCCAGGTCATGCGCCTCGATCTCGAAGGGATCGCGGTCGGGGCCGGCAGTGCCTGCTCCTCGGGCAAGATGGCGCAGTCGCATGTGCTGACGGCGATGGGCCTGCCGCCGGAGATCGCCTCCTGTGCGATCCGTATCAGCCTCGGCTGGAACAGCACCGAGGCCGACATCGACGCCTTCCTCGCGGCCTTTCGGAGGCTCGCCGGAGAACTGCGCGGACGGCGCGGGGTTGCCAATCCCGCGGGCGCGACGACATAGTGACCAGCGGCTCGGTGCGGTGGAGCCGATGGAGGATCTGGCAGGATGGAACAGGAGATCGTCAAGCTGACCCCGGCGGCGGCGGCCCGCTTCCGTCATCTCCTCGAGACCCGGGGCTCGGGTGCGGCGGGCATCCGGCTCGGCATCAAGACCACCGGTTGCTCGGGCTACTCCTATGCGCTGGATTTCGCCCGCGATGTGGGGCCGGAGGACATCGTCGTCCGTGAAGGCGAGGTGACGCTGGTGCTCGATGCCGAGGCGGTCCCGCTCATCGCCGGTACCGAGATCGACTGGGCCGAGGACAGGATCGCCGCCCGTTTCGTCTTCCACAATCCCAACGAGAAGGCTCGCTGCGGCTGCGGCGAAAGCTTCGCCGTCTGACCAGCCGGCCGTGCCCTCGGTGATCTTCGTTCTGCCCGACGGCGAGCGGCGGCATGTGGAGGCCGAAAGCGGGGTCAGCCTCCTCGAGGCGGCCTATCTGGGCGGCATCCCGGTCGAGGGCGCCTGCGGCGGCTCGATGGCCTGCGCCACCTGCCACATGATCGTCGAGGATGCCTGGTTCGACCGGCTGGATCCGCCCAGCGAAGAGGAGGAGGAGATGCTCGATCTGGCCGAGGGCCTGACACCGACCTCCCGGCTGGGTTGCCAGATCCGGCTGTCACCGGCACTGGACGGTCTGGTGGTGCGGGTGCCCGCCCACATTCTGCTGGATTGAAGCCCGTGCCGCCCGCGATCGATCTGCCCGGAGTGCCGGCGGCGGCGCGCGTCGTGGTCGCCATGTCGGGCGGCGTCGACAGCTCGGTGGCGGCGGCACTGCTCGCGCGCGCCGGCTACGAGGTGGTGGGGATCACCCTCCAGCTCTACGACCACGGGGAGGCGACCGGGCGCGAGGGCGCCTGCTGCGCCGGACGTGACATCCGTGATGCCCGGCGCGTCGCCGACCATCTCGGTATCCCCCATTACGTGCTGGATTTCGAGGAGCGCTTTCGCCGGGCGGTGATCGAGGATTTCGCCGCCACCTACGCTGCCGGCCGCACGCCGGTGCCCTGCGTGCGCTGCAACGAGCGGATCAAGTTCCGCGACATGCTGGAGGTGGCCCGCGACCTCGGTGCCGTCGCCTTGGTCACCGGCCACTACGCCCGACGCGTCGAGGGGCGGCACGGGCCGGAGCTGCACCGGGCCGTCGATCTCCACAAGGATCAGAGCTACTTCCTGTTCCGCACCAGCCGCGAGCAGCTCGCCTTCTGCCATTTCCCGCTGGGCGGGCTGCGCAAGGCCGAGACCCGCGAAATCGCCGCCGAACTGGGGCTGCCGGTGGCCGCCAAGGCGGAAAGCCAGGACATCTGCTTCGTTCCGGACGGCCAGCATGCGCGCCTCGTCACCCGGCTGCGACCGGAGGCCGGAAAGCCCGGCGAGATCCTCCATGCCGATGGGCGGCGGCTCGGTCGGCACCGGGGGATCGCCAACTACACGGTGGGGCAGCGACGAGGGCTCGGCGTGGCCCTCGGTGAGCGCCTCTACGTGGTGGCCATCGACGGCGGCCGCCATCGCATTCTGGTGGGGCCGCGCAGCGCCACCCTGTCGCATGCGGTCTCCCTCGAGCAGGTGAACTGGATCGGGGACGGCGCGAGCAGGCAGCCGCGATCGATCCTCGCCCAGCATCGCTACAACACCCCCGCGGTTCCGGCACTCCTCGAACGAGGGGAGGGCGATGTCGCGACCGTCCGCTTCCGCAGTCCCGAGAGCGGTGTCGCCCCCGGTCAGGCCTGTGTCTTCTACGACGGATCCCGTCTCCTCGGCGGCGGCTGGATCGCGGCGACCGGGGTGGTGGCGGGAGCCGAGCCCGCAAAGCCCGCGGTTCCGGCCTGAACGCGGGCTTGCATTCGCCCGGTTTTTCACTAAATCTCGGGGCAGCAAAGCCGCATGGACGGCGGACCGCACTTCCGTTCGGGGGTGCGTTTTTGTCGTTCATAGGGGCGGGGTGCGATCGGCAGCCGAACTGCAAGAGCCCTTAATAAGCCTTCGGGCTCCCGCCCGCGGAAACGCCGGTGTCCCGGTCGGACGGTCAAACGCCCGGCCGGCCCTTCGCTTTCATTTCTGGTTTGTGGAGGAGAGCCATGGGCTACTCTCTCGCCCAAATCGGGATGGAAGCCGAAGCGGAGGTGCGTGTCGCCCGAGCCGAGGTTTCTGAAGCGGCCTTCACGACCGAAGGCAGCCGTCCCGAGGAGGCAACCAAGGATTTCTTCGTGGAGCGCAACGGACTGCGCTTCGCGGGAACCCACCTGATTCTCGATCTCTGGGAAGCGCAGCGGCTCGACGACGGGCCGTTCATGGAGGAGGTGCTCAAGCGCTGCGTGGAGGCCTCGGGCGCCACCCTGCTGCATCTCCATCTCCACGAGTTCACTCCCAATGGTGGCCTCTCGGGCGTGGCGGTGCTCGCGGAAAGCCACATCTCCGTCCACACCTGGCCGGAGCGCGGCTATGCCGCCTTCGACATCTTCATGTGTGGCGACGCCCGGCCCCATGCGGCGATTCCCGTGCTGCGGGAGGCCTTCCGGCCGCGCTGGGTGAACATCAGCGAGCAGCTCCGGGGAGCCTTTTGATGGAATGGTTCGAGGAGACGCTGCACCCGCGCTGGCGCCAGCGCCTGAAGATCGACAAGGTGATCTACCACAGCAAGACCGAGCTGCAGGAGATCCTGGTGTTCGAGCACCGGGACTGGGGGCGGGTGCTGGTGCTCGACGGCGCCCTGCAGCTCACCACCGAGGACGAGTTCGTCTATCACGAGATGCTGGCCCATCCGCCGATCCTGGCGCACGGCCGGGTCCGCCACGTCTGCGTGGTGGGCGGCGGTGACGGCGGCGTGCTGCGCGAGGTCTGCAAGCATAAGGGGGTCGAGACCATCACCCATGTGGAGATCGATCCGGCGGTGATCGATTTCTGCCGCAAATACTTTCCCGAGGTCGGCGCCGGTGCCTTCGAGGATCCCCGCTATCGCCTGGTGGTCGCCGATGCCGCCAGATACATGGCTGAAGAGGGCGAGCGGTTCGACGTGATCATCGTCGATTCCACCGATCCGCAGGGCCCCGGCGAAGTCCTGTTCACCGAGGCGTTCTACCGAAGCTGCCGCAACCGCCTCAATCCGGGCGGCATTCTGGTGACCCAGACCGGCAATGCGGCGATCGAGAAGCAGGAGCTGATCGACACCCAGCGGAACAAGCGCAATGCCGGCTTCGCCGATGTCAGCTTCTATCTCTGTGCCGTGCCCACCTATATCGGCGGCTTCATGACCCTCGGCTGGGCCTCCGATGATGCGACGCGGCGGCGGGTGCGGGTGGATACCCTGCGCAGCCGGCCGCTCCCGGAAGGGCTGCGCTACTACACGCCGGAGATCCACTGCTGCGCCTTCGTCCATCCGCCCTGGCTCGAGCGGCTGGTGGCGGAGAACCTGGGCTGACGTCACCGGAGGGGAGGGGCATGGCACGCATCGCCGTCGGCGGATTGCATCACGAGACCAACAGCTTCGCGCCGCAGCCCGCCAGCTTCGAGCGCTTCCTCAAGGCCGATGCCTGGCCGCCGCTTTCCCGGGGCGGCGAGATCTTCGCCAACACCGAGGGTGCCAACCTCGCCATCGCCGGCTTCATCGAGGCGGCCCGCGGCCGCGGCCACGATCTCGTGCCATTGCTCTGGGCCAACGCCTGCCCCTCGGGACCCGTGACCGAGGACGCCTTCGAACGGCTGGCGGCGATGCTGATCGCCGATCTCCGGCGCAGCCTGCCGGTCGACGCCCTGTTTCTCGATCTCCACGGCGCCATGGTCACCACCCATCTCGAGGATGGCGAGGGCGAGCTCCTCGCCCGCATCCGCAGGCTGGTGCCGGACCTGCCGATCGTCTGTGCCCTCGACCTCCACGCCAACGTCTCCGAGGCGATGGTCGCCCACAGCGACGCGCTGGTCGCCTACCGTACATATCCGCATGTGGACCTGGCCGAGACCGGTGCGCGCTGCCTGCCGCCTTTGGAAGCGCTGCTCGCAGGCGGAAGGCTGCACAAGCGGCACCGCAAGGGCGACTACCTGATCCCGCTGCCCTGGCAATGCACCGACATCCCCCCGGCGGCCGAGCTCTATGCCCTGCTGCGCGATCTTGAGAAGGGAGATGTCGCGAGCCTTTCCCTCTGCCCGGGATTTCCGGCCTCCGACACCTCCGCCTGTGGACCTTCGGTGCTGGCTTACGGGTACTCGGAGGAGGCGGCGGAACGGGCGGCGACCGAGCTGGCGGCGGCGCTGGCTTCGGCCGAGCCGCAGTTCGCCGGCCGGTTGTGGCCGCCTGCGGAAGCCGTTGCCCATGCGCGGGCCTTCGCCGGTCCGGGGCCGGTCGTCCTCGCCGATACCCAGGACAATC
>JALSRW010000016.1 GCA_026984595.1 Alphaproteobacteria bacterium | reverse complement strand
GGCAGGCCCAGTCGGGTTCCCTGACCGACACCGAACGCGGTTTCCTCAACGAGGAATTCAGCGAGCTGAAGAGCCAGATCACCTCCATCACCGGCCAGACCAAGTTCAACGGCAACACCCTGCTGGACGGTTCGGCGGGCAAGCAGATCACCCTGTCGACGGCGGCCAGCACGGTGTTCGGCGGCAGCAGCGGCGATCGCGGGCTGAGCGTGCGGCTGGTCGGCGACACCCCGAGCACCGGCACCTTCCAGCTCTCCTACGCCTATACGAGCGCCACCAGCCTCGGCGAGTTCACCATCACCAACGGCACGCTGTCGGACACCGTGCAGTTCACCCACGCTTCCAGCGACAAGGTGATCGACGGCAATTTCCGCTTCGACAATCTCGGGATCGAGCTGACCACCGACAATTTCGACTTCACCACCACCATCAGCGCCGGCACCAACAGCGAGTTCACGGTCTCCGGCAGCGGGACCCTGACCTTCCAGGTCGGCGTGTCCTCGAGCGACACCATCAGCGTCGACATCACCGATGTCGATCTGGCGGCGCTGGGGCTGTCGAGCTCCTCGGTGGACACGGCGAGCAACGCCACCTCGGCGAGCACGGCGATCGACACGGCGATCGAGACGGTCAACGAGGCGCGGGCGAATCTCGGTGCACTGATGTCCCGTTTCGAGTTCGCCTCGGCCAATCTGGCCACCTCCATCGAGAATCTGGACGCCGCCCGGTCGACCCTGCTGGATGTGGACATGGCCACCGAAATGACCAAGTTCACCTCCGCCCAGGTGATGACCCAGGCCGGTGTGGCCATGCTCGCCCAGGCCAACCAGCTGCCTCAGAATTTGTTAAGGCTTCTGAGCTAGAGACGGCCGGACCGGGTGCGCCGCCTTCGCGCGGCGCACCCTCCCCGTCCGGCGCCGACAGGCAATAGGAGATTGTCATGTCGACAGAGATCACGCCCGCCCTTCGCTTCCCGCGCATGGAGCCGCCGACACGCGGATCCGCTGCGGGCGACGCGGCTGCGGCACGGCGAGGCGGTGGTTCGGGCGAGAAGCAGGTGAACCTGGATGCGGCGGTGCGCGACGCGGCGAAACAGTTGTTCGCGGATCGCAACGTCGATGTCCGCGGTTTCCACGATCCGGCGGCCGATCGCATGGTGTATCGCGTGGTCGATACCCGCAGCGGCGAAGTGCTGTTCCAGAGTCCCCCGGACCAGCTTCTGCGATTCTACGCCATGAGCCGGGGGCTCGAAAACCGGCCGCTGCTGCGGGTCGACATCTAGCCGCCACCGTACCGGGAGAGCGCAATGGCTTCGTCCATCGACTTCGGCACCATCAGCGTCAGCGGCGGTACGACACGGCTGAGTGGCACGAGCTCCAACCTGGACACCGAAGCCCTGATCGACGCCTTGACGGAGGCCAAGCGGCAGCCGGCGGTGCGTCTCGAGAACCGGGTCACGGAGAACGAGGCGAAGCTGGCGGCCTACGAAGAGCTGCGCGGCCTCCTCGCCGACTTCAAGGATGCCGTCGCCGGTCTGCGGAACCCTCCCGGCTTTCTCGGCGTCAACGACAATCTGTTCGAGAAGAAGGACGTCTTTTTCAGCTCCGACACCACCACCTCGCCGGCCGAGCTGCTGGCGGTGAGTGCCGCCAATAGCGCCCAGCCGGGCAGCTTCACCCTGACGGTGGATCGGCTGGCGGCGGCCCACAAGCTTTCCAGCGACAGCGCCGGCAGCGCCACCCAGACCCTGGCGGATGCCTTCAACGGCGGCACGGCCTTCAGCGGCAGCTTCACCATCGGTCTCGCCGGCAGCGGTACGACGGCGACGATCACCGTCGACGGCACCATGGACATCTACGATCTCGAGGCGGCCTTCAACGCCGCGAGCTCCGACAGCGGCGTCAACGCCAGCGTGCTCAAGGTCTCGGACACCGATTACCGCCTGCTGCTGACGGCCGACGAGACCGGCAAGAGCATTCAGCTCACCCCCTCCGGCGGCGACGCGGTGCTCGACATCGTCGGCCTCACCACCGGCGGCGGGGCGACCATCAAGAACGAGATCCAGGCCGCGCAGACCGCCCAGATCACCGTGGACGGAGTGACCATCACCCGCAGCAGCAACACCATCGACGATGTGCTCGAGGGGATCACCTTGAGCCTTTTCAAGGCCGACAGCGGCACCACCGTCACCGTCGATGTCGAACGCTCCGCCGCTTCGGTGAAGGAGGCGGTGATGTCCTTCGTCGACAGTTACAATGCCCTGCGTGATTTCGCCGCCGCCCAGGTCCAGGTCGGCGAGGACGGCACCGTCGACGAGGATGCGGTACTGTTCGGTGACGGTACGCTGCGCTCCATCGTCAGCAGCATCGGCCAGACCATCGCTTCCGAGGTCGACGGTCTGGCGTCCGGTGCGCTGAGCTCCCTCGCCGAACTCGGCATCACGCTCGACAGCGACAACAAGCTGGTGGTCGACGAGAGCAAGCTCGACGACAAGCTGGTCTCCGACCTCGACGGGGTGCGCAAGGTGTTCGAATTCACCTTCGAGGCCTCCTCCAGCGAGCTCGCCGTCTATTCGCGCAGCAACGCTCTCGCCGACACGAGCTTCACCGTCAACATCGTCGACAGCGATGGTGACGGGGTCATCGAGAGCGCCGATATCGACGGCGTCGCCGTGGATGTTTCGGGAGGCCGGATCACCGGCCGGGCGGGTACCGCCTACGAGGGGCTGGTGCTGCTGTGGAGCGGCAGCGGCAGTACCAGCATCACCGCCACCGCCACCCAGGGCATCGCCGACCGGCTGTACAATACGCTGGATGCGGCGATCGACGACGTCGACGGTACGCTGACCAACGCCATCGACAGTGTCGAGCAGGAAAATGCACGGCTCGCCGACGAAATTTCGAAGATCGACACCCGTGTGGAAACCTTTCGTCAATCCCTTATTGAGAAATTCGCGGCGCTGGAGTCCGCATTGACGGTCGCCAACAGCATGCTGCAGCAGGTGCAGGCGACCACGGCGGCGATGTTCGGCAAGAACCAGTGACCCGGATACGAGGAGTGCCGCGATCATGAACGCACATATCCATCAACGCGCGGCGGCCGCCTACGGCCAGGCCGCGCAGACGATCCCGCCGCTGCGGCAGATCGTGATGCTGTACGAGGGGGCGATCCTGCGTCTCGGCGAGGCCCGCCAGGCGATCGCCGAGGGGCGCATCGAGGACCGCCACCGGGCGACGACCAAGGCGGCGGCGATCATCGATGCCCTGCACGGCTGTCTCGACTTCGAGCGCGGCGGCGAGGTGGCGACCCATCTCGACCGTTTCTACACTTATGTCAGCTTCCGCATGCGGCAGATCGACATCCGCAACGACGCCTCGATCTGCGACGAGCTGATCGGGCTGCTCGGAGAGATGCGCAAGAGCTGGGCCGCCCTCGAGCAGGGCAACGGCTCGCTTCCCCCGGCGCCGAAGACGCCGCCCGCCCCCCGGCCGCAGCTCGGAGCCGGCTGAGGCGGCGTCCGCTGTACCCGATCCCGCCGCGGCGGGTTCCCGGCCGATGCCGCCTTTCGCCCGTCCTCTCGAGGGGACGCGGGGAGCGGCGCGGATGCGCCATGGTCGAAATTCACACTCGCCTGCCGGTTGCAGCCGTATCTCCGGGTTCATATATGTGCCTTGCGCCATCCGCCGAGGCCGCCTTCGACGGACGCGCCGGCGTGCCGGCGGCGCGCGACGAGATTGAGGCAGGTGCGCTCGGATCGAGGCACGACAGAGCGTACACCGCGAGGGACAAAGAATGAGCAAGATCATCGGGATCGACCTGGGCACGACGAATAGCTGTGTCGCCGTGATGGAGGGCAAGAACGTCCGCGTCATCGAGAACGAGGAGGGTATGCGGACCACCCCCTCCGTGGTGGCGTACACCGAAGAGGGCGAGGTACTGGTCGGCATGCCGGCCAAGCGGCAGGCCGTGACCAATCCGGAAAACACCGTGTTCGCCGTCAAACGCCTGATCGGCCGTCGTTTCGACGATCCGGTGGTGCGCAAGCACATCGAGATGGTGCCCTACAAGGTGATCCGGGCCGAGAACGGCGACGCCTGGGTCGAGGTGCGGGGCAAGAAAATGGCGCCGGCACAGGTGAGCGCCGAGATCCTCAAGAAGATGAAGGCCACCGCCGAACGCTATCTGGGCATGCCGGTGGAAAAGGCGGTGATCACCGTGCCCGCCTACTTCAACGACGCCCAGCGGCAGGCGACCAAGGATGCGGGCCGCATCGCCGGTCTCGAGGTGGTGCGCATCATCAACGAGCCCACCGCGGCGGCCCTGGCCTACGGCTTCGACAAGAAGAAGTCGGGCACGGTCGCCGTCTACGACCTGGGTGGCGGTACCTTCGACATCTCCATCCTGGAGATCGGTGACGGTGTCTTCGAGGTCAAATCGACCAATGGCGACACCTTCCTGGGCGGTGAGGATTTCGACCAGCGGTTGATCGATTATATTGCCGAAGAGTTCAAGAAGGAGCACGGCATCGATCTCCGCAACGATCGGCTGGCCCTGCAGCGCCTCAAGGAGGCGGCGGAGAAGGCCAAGATCGAGCTGTCGACGACGATGCAGACGGAGATCAATCTGCCGTTCATCACCGCCGATGCCAGCGGCCCCAAGCATCTGATGATGAAGATCACGCGGGCCAAGTTCGAGCAGCTCGTCGATGACCTGGTGCAGCGGAGCATCGAGCCCTGCAAGCTGGCGCTCAAAGATGCCGGGCTGCGGGCTTCGGACATCGACGAGGTGATCCTGGTCGGCGGCATGACCCGCATGCCCAAGATCATCGAGGCGGTGAAGCAGTTCTTCGGCAAGGATCCGCATCGCGGGGTGAATCCCGACGAGGTGGTGGCGGTGGGTGCCGCCATTCAGGGCGCGGTCCTGGCCGGCGAGGTCAAGGATGTGCTGCTGCTGGACGTGACTCCGCTGTCGCTGGGCATCGAGACCCTGGGCGGCGTGTTCACCCGGATCATCGACCGCAACACCACCATTCCGACGCGCAAGAGCCAGATTTTCTCCACCGCCGAGGACAACCAGACCGCGGTCACCATCCGGGTCTATCAGGGCGAGCGGGAGATCGCTTCGGAAAACAAGCTCCTGGGCCAGTTCGATCTGGTCGGGATTCCGCCGGCGCCGCGCGGCGTCCCGCAGATCGAGGTGACCTTCGACATCGACGCGAACGGAATCGTCCACGTCTCCGCCAAGGACAAGGCCACCGGCAAGGAGCAGTCGATCCGCATCCAGGCCTCGGGCGGTCTCACCGAGGAAGAGATCGAGCGCATGGTCAAGGAGGCCGAGGCGCATGCCGAGGAGGACAAGAAGCGTCGCGCCCTGATCGAGGCGCGCAACAATGCGGATGCGCTGGTCTACTCGACCGAGAAGAGCCTCAAGGAGCACGGTGACAAGATCGCCGAGGCGGAGCGCAAGGCCATCGAGGACGCCGTCGCCGCCCTCAAGGAGGCGATGCAGGGCGAGGATGCGGAGGAGATCAAGCGCAGGACCGAAGCCCTCGCACAGGCCTCGATGAAACTGGGCGAGGCGATGTACAAGGCCCAGCAGGAAGCCGCCGGAGGCGGCGGAGCGGCCGGTGCGGAAGCTGCGGAGAGCAAGGAAGAAGGAGTCGTCGACGCCGAATTCGAGGAAGTCGACGATGACGATCGCAAGCGTTCGGCGGGCTGATCCCCGCCGCTCGCACGGATCGGAGCCGGGGACCGGGC
>JALSRW010000015.1 GCA_026984595.1 Alphaproteobacteria bacterium | reverse complement strand
AAGAGATAGCGGCCGTCGCAATACAGGAAGTTGGCGGGGCCGAGCGCCCGCAGCTCGGCGGCGAAGGCCGCCACGGTTTCGAGGCGGCGAGCGAGGGAAGGGGGGTCGTCTCCGTCCCAGAGCGGCGCCAGCCGTTCCAGCAGCAGGCAGAAGGCATGCTCGGAATCGGTCTGGCCCACCGGTCGGAACCGATGGCTGTGCAGCGGCAGGCGGCGGGTGATCTCGGGAACCTCGCCATTGTGGGCGAAGATATGCAGCCGGCCGCCCAGCTCACGGGCGAAGGGATGGGTGTTGCAGAGCGCGACGCTGCCGCGGGTGGCACGGCGGATATGGGAGACGATCAGTTCGCTGGCCGGGCCGCAGCGCTCCAGAAAGCGCACCAGCGGGCTCTCCGCGGCCGGCGCGGGTTCGCGATAGAGCCGGCAATCCCGGCCCTCGTGAAAGGCCATGCCCCAGCCGTCGCGATGATGGTCGAGCCGGCCGCCATGGGCGGCGAAGCGCTCGAGGGAAAAGGTCAGGCGCGTCGGCAGGCGGGCCGAAAGGCCCAGAAGCTCACACATGGGCACGCGCTCTCGTGCAGGGGTCGCGAACGGCGCCACGCTATCGGCGATGGCACCGGCACACAAGCCGGCCCGCTTCCTGGCGGTTGGGCGTTGCTCCCGAGTCGTGCTATCAGCAGGCGGAGAAACAGCGATCCGGGCCTGCATGCGCGAACTCGCCGACATCTTCCGAAGACTCGGTATCCGCGAACCCTCGATCGAGCGGGAAGCCGATGCCGCGGTGGCCCGCATCACCGCCCTCTACGAGGAGGCGGTCGGGCGCCTGCGCGAAGCCTTCGCCGCCTATCTCGAGCGCGGACGCGAGCCGGGCAGCATCGACGCCTTCTATCCCTTCGTCGGCATCCGCGTCACCGCCGCCGATCTCAATCTCGATGGACGCCTCGCCTATGGTGTGCTGCACGATCCCGGGATCTACGGCACCACGGTGACCCGGCCGGATCTGTTCGCCGACTACTACCGTACCCAGATCGGCCTGCTGATGAAGAACCACGGGGTGCCGGTGGTGATCGGCATCAGCCGAAGGCCGATCCCGCTGCCCTTCGTGGTGGAGACGGTGACCGCACAGGTACCGCCCGAGCGGCTGCATCAGGTCCAGTATCTGTTCCCGATGCCCGATCTGAGCCGTACCGATGATTCCATCGCCAACGGCACCTGGCGCGGCGCCCCGGAGGAGCCGCGGCCGCTCGCCCTGTTCACCGCCGAGCGGGTCGACTACAGCCTCGATCGGCTGAGCCATTACACGGGCACCAGCCCCGAGCACTTCCAGCGCTACATCCTGCTCACCAATTATCAGCGGTATTGCGAGCATTTCCTCGAGCTCGCCCGCAGCGAGGTGGCGGATGGCGCCATCTACGACCGGCTGGTGGCTCCCGGCGACATCGTCACGGCCAATCCGCGCTTCCACCCGCCGGCCGAGAACGGCGAGCCGCCCGCACATCTGCCGCAGATGCCGGCCTATCACATGACCCGCCCCGACCATCGCGGTATCACCCTGGTGAACATCGGGGTCGGGCCCAGCAATGCCCGTACCATCACCGACCATCTGGCCGTGCTGCGGCCGCATTGCTGGCTCATTCTCGGCCATTGCGCCGGGCTCAGGCGCAGCCAGCAGCTCGGCGACTACGTGCTTTCCCACGGCTACGTCCGCGAGGACGGCGTGCTCGATCAGGAGGTGCCGCTGTTCGTTCCGGTGCCGCCCATCGCCGAGGTCCAGATCGCGCTCCAGGATGCGGTGGCCCGGATCACCGGCCTTTCCGGCCTCGATCTCAAGACCCGCATGCGCACCGGCACCGTGGCCACCACCGCCAACCGCAATTGGGAGCTGCGCTACGGTGAACTCTACGAACGGCTCAACCAGGCCCGGGCCATCGCCGTCGACATGGAGAGCGCCACCGTGGCCGCCAACGGGCTGCGCTTTCGCGTTCCCTACGGCACCCTGCTCTGCGTCTCGGACAAGCCCCTTCACGGCGAACTCAAGCTCCGCGGCATGGCCACCCAGTTCTACCGGGAACGGGTCAACCAGCATCTGCTGGTGGGCATCGAGGCGGTACGTCTCTTGCGCGAGCAGGGGTCCGAGCGGCTCCATTCGCGCAAGCTCCGGAGCTTCGACGAGCCCGCATTCCGCTGACGCCGAGCGGAGCAGGCGGCGCCCTGCTCAGTTCAGGGCATCGACGATGATGGCGCTCACGTCGGTCCACATGCCGACGCTGGCATCGGCGAAGGCGACGATTCCGCTGATCGCGGTGATCGCCACCATCGCCGCCAGCAGGGCGTATTCCACGGCATTGGAACCGCGACAATCGCGGGCCAGAGAGCCCAGAGCGCGAAGGATCCCGCTTGCTCGATGGTACATCCCGCCGCTCCCCGCCGTGACCAGCCCGACCATCTGGCGGGAAACGTTCTAACAAACGGTTAAGGAGGCCTCCGCACTGCCCGGATCGCGTACCCGGGAGGCGGCATCCGGCAGGAGTTCGGGCGAGGCGTCCGCCCGGACCATGCCCTCGCCGAGAGTGCGACGCCAGGAACGGGCGCCGGGCAGGCCGTTGAAGAGACCCAGCATGTGGCGAGCGATGGCCTTGAGCGGTACGCCGGCGCCGCTCTGGCGAGCGGCATAGGCGGCCATGGCGACGACCACCTCCATGCGGCTTTCGGGGGCGCCGGGACCGAACAGCGCACGGTCGAGCTCCGCCAGCCGCCACGGATTCTGGTAGGCCTCGCGTCCCAGCATCACCCCGTCGACCCGTCCCAGATGGTGCCTCACTTCGGCGAGACTGCGGATGCCGCCATTGGCGACGATCACGAGATCCGGTCGTTCGACCCCGAGCCGGTGGACGAAATCGTGACGCAGCGGCGGCACCTCGCGATTCTGCTTGGGGCTCACCCCGTCGAGCCAGGCCTTGCGGGCATGGACGATGAAGACCTCGCAGCCGGCGGCCGCCACGATTTCCACGAACCGCCGGAGAAAGTCGTAGTCGTCATGCTCGTCGATGCCGATACGACATTTGACGGTAACCGGAAGCGAGACGGCAGCGCGCATCGCGGCGACACAGTCCGCGACCCGCTCGGGTTCGGCCATCAGGCAGGCGCCGAACGCCCCTTTCCGTACCCGTGGCGAGGGGCAGCCGCAGTTGAGATTGATCTCGTCGTAGCCGAAATCCTCACCGATACGGGCCGCGAAGGCGAGCTCTCCGGGCTCGCTGCCCCCGAGCTGCAGCGCCAAGGGCCGCTCGGCCGCATCGAAAGCCAGCAGGCGCCGGCGATCGCCGTGGCGGATGGCGGCGGTGGTCACCATCTCGGTGTAGAGCAGCGCGTGCGGCGCCAGCAGCCGGTGGAAATAGCGGCAATGGCGGTCGGTCCAGTCCATCATCGGCGCCACGCAGAGGCGCCGCTCCAATCTCTTCCGGTTCTCCCGCATGGGCCGGCAAACTGGCGAGCCCGGGCCGGCTGTCAAGTCGGCGGTGCGGTGCGGCCGGCAGAGCGGGCGGTCGGGCCGGCTGCCTCCTCCGCGAACGGATCCTCGACGAACGGCCAGATCGGCCTCCCGAGCCGGGTGTAGCAGCTCCCGTCCGAACGGCTGGGGTAGATCCCTTCCACCCCGACATAGAGGATCTCGCTGGCGATCGGACGGAAGCCGGCGAAGAAATGGTTGGTCGACTTGACCAGCAGCACCTGCTTGCTGCGCGGGTCGATGCCGAGATTGGTGAAGATGTCCGGTTCGAAGACCTGGGTCCGGTTGCTGCCGACGAGGATGTCGATCTCGGTGCCGGCGAGCCGCAGGGCCGCGCATCTGCCGAGCGTCACGCGGCTGCCGGCGAAGGACTGCCATCCCGGATCGGCCAGTGCCCGGATCTCGAAGCGGCCGTCGATCGGGGTGCCGCTCGAAGCATGGGTCTTGCCGCCGATCCGCATCTCCAGGACCGTACCTTCTCCGGCCGCATGCGCGAGCAGGGCCGCCTGCGGGTCCCAGATCAGGGCGGCGCCGAGGCGGTCGATCCCCGCCCCCATCAGCGCCCGCAGCAACACCGTATTGTCGCCGGCATTGCCGCCACCGGGGTTGTCCCAGATGTCGGCGAGCACCACCGGGCCGTTCCCCGGGGAGCGGTCGCGGACGGCAGCGACGGCGTCCTCCACTGGCATCACCGGCATCCGGGTGGTTCCCCGCATGGCGAACACCTCCCGGCCGAGCCGTGCGGCGAGTGCTGCGCCCTTTTCCTCGGCATCGTCGGTCACCACCAGCACCCGGGTGCCGAGCTCGGGCACATCAGCGGCCATGAAGCCGTGGATGAGGGAAACCGACAGGATGCGATCCTTCCCCTGCATTGCGCGCATGCGGTCGACGAAGCTGCGCATCGGCTCGCGGCTGGTGGGAAAGATGTCGATCATGCGGCAATCGAAGACCGACATCACCGGCCGGATCTCACCCCGCGCCGCGGCCAGGCCCAGATCCACCACATGCTCCGCCCGTTCCTCGAAATCGGTGTGCGGAAACTCCAGGAAGGCGGCCAGGATGTCGGCGGCCCGCACGCGCTTCTCCGTGAGATGGCTGTGCGGATCGAGCTCGGCGGCGACCACCACCCCGGGGCCGACGATGTCCCGTACCCGGGCCAGCAGATCGCCTTCACAATCCTCCAGGCCGCGGGCCACCATCGCCCCGTGCAGCCCCAGGATCACGCAGTCCACGGGCATCGCCGCCCGGAGCTGATCGAGGATCTCGTCGCGCAGTTCCTCGTACACATCGAGGCGCAGGAGCCCCCCGGGTTCGGCCCAGGCGGCGGTCCCCTCGACCACCTCGAGATCGGGGTCCGAAGCCGCGCGGCGGCGTAGCACGGGGATCACCGCCGAGCACAGGGTGGGGGTGTCCGGATGGCGGCCGGGGGGGGCGTAGAAGGCGGTCTCGAAGGAGGCCCGGTCGGTGGGTACCGGCGAAAAGGTGTTGGTTTCGGTCGCCAGCGAGGCGGTGAACACGCGCATGACCGCCGCTCCCCGCTCAACCGCGGAGCGGCTTGTAGGCGATCGCCTCGATTTCCACCTTGATGTCGATCATCAACCGTGCCTCGACGGTGGTCCGCGCCGGCGGATCGGTCGGGAAGAACTTCGCGTATACCTGGTTGAAGGCGGCGAAATCGCGGGCATCCTCCAGGAACACCTGGGTCTTGATCACATCCTCCAAGGCACAGCCGGCCAGCGCCAGGGCCGCCTCGATGTTGCGCATCACCTGTTCGGTCTGCTCGGCGATGCCGCCGGCCACCACCCGGCCGCTCGCATCCACCGGCACCTGGCCCGAGACATAGACGAAATCGCCCGCCCGGACGGCCGGGGACAGGGGCACATGGGCGCTGCCGAAACACTGCTTGGACACGGGAATTCTCCTTTCACGGTACGGGTGTCACTTGACGGCGCCGACGCCGAGGCCGCGCACCAGATAGCGCTGGAGCCAGGAAAACACGATCGCCACCGGGATGGTGGCCACCAGCGAGGCCGCCATCACATGGTGCCATTCCACCGTGTAGCGGCCGGCGACCAGCGAAAAGATCTGGATCGGCAGGGTGTAGCTTTCCTGACGGCGGAGCATGGTGAGAGCGATGACGAATTCGTTCCAGGCGTTGATGAAGGAAAAGATCGCGGTGACCGTGATCGCCGGCAGGGCGAGCGGCAGGAACACCCGCAACAGCGCCCGCGCGCGCGATGCCCCCTCCAGCCAG
>JALSRW010000014.1 GCA_026984595.1 Alphaproteobacteria bacterium | reverse complement strand
ACACGCTTTTCGTGACGGCGAGGTTGACGTCGAGGCCGATCAGATCGACCAGCTCGAAGGGCCCCATGCGAAAGCCGCCGCAGTCACGGTAGACGGCATCGAGGGTGGCGGCATCGGCGGCACCTTCGGCCAGCAGCCGGAATCCCTCGCCGTAGAAGGGCCGGGCCACGCGGTTGACGACGAAGCCCGGAGTGTTGCGTACATGGATCGGCTCCTTGCCCCAGGCCTGCGCCGTGGCGAACGCGGTCTCGGCCGCCTCCGGTGCGGTTTCGAGACCGGAGACGATCTCCACCAGCGCCATCACCGGCGCCGGATTGAAGAAATGCATGCCCACCACCCGCTCCGGTCGGGCGAGGCCGGCGGCGAGGGCGGTGATCGACAGCGAGGAGGTGTTGGTGGCGAGGATGGTCCGGGGAGTCACCAGCGCTTCGAGCTCGGCGAAGAGCGCCCGCTTGACCGCCGCATCCTCGACCACCGCCTCGATCACCAGCGCCGCCGGGGCCAGATCGGCCAGGCTGGAGGCGGCCTGCAGCCGCGACCGGATCGCCTGCGCCTCGGAGGCGCTGCGCCGGCCCTTCTCGACCGAACTCTCGAGACGGCGGGCGATACCGGCGATGGCGGTGTCCGCGGCATCGGCGCGACTGTCGAACAGCAGCACCCGATGCCCGGCGGTGGCGGCGAGCTGGGCGATGCCGGCGCCCATGGTGCCGGCACCGACGATGCCGATCACGGCATCGCTGGACAGCGCCGGCATCAGCGCCCCCGGAACACGGGCTGGCGCTTGTCGAGAAAGGCGCGGACGCCTTCCCGGTAGTCCTCGGTGCGCCCGGCCTCGCGCTGGAGATCGCGCTCGAGATCGAGCTGGGCGTCGAGATCGTTGGACCAGGAAGCCTGCAGCGCCTGCTTGATCAGAGCCAGCCCCCGGGTCGGGGCGGTGGCCAGCCGGCGTGCCAGATCGCGGGCCTCGCCCATGAGCTCGGAATCGGGCACCGCTCGCCAGATCAGGCCCCAGGAGGCGGCCTGTTCGGCCGGCAGCTTCTCGCCGAGGAGGGCCAGGCCGCGTGCCCGGGCATCGCCCACCAGCCGCGGCAGGAACCAGGTGCCGCCCGAATCGGGCACCAGACCGATCCGGCAGAAGGCCTGGATGAAGCTCGCGGAACGGGCGGCCAGCACGATGTCACAGGCCAGCGCCAGATTGGCGCCGGCCCCCGCGGCGACCCCGTTGACGGCGCAGATCACGGGCTTCTCGAGGCGGCGGAGGCGGCGGATCAGCGGATTGTAGAGGGTCTCCAGGGTCTCGCCGAGATCCGGTGCCCGCTCCTCCTCGCCCATCACCCGGTCGCCCAGATCCTGGCCGGCACAGAAACCGCGGCCGGCGCCGGTGAGCAGCACCACCCGCGTCGCCTCCTCGGCCTCCAGCTCCTCGAGGTGGCGCGCCAGCAGACGGTGCATCTCGACATTGAACGCATTGAGCTTGTCGGGACGATTGAGGGTGATTTCCGCCACCCCGCCGTCCCGTTCCAGCAGCACCACGGCCTCGCGCACCGCATCTCTCCCCTCAGCCCGGACACGGCCCCACGATAGACCGGGGCGGCCATCTTTGGTAGAGCAGCGCCACCGGTTCCGGGCAGGTCCGGATGGCGTTCAGGCGGGGAGAGGGAGGATGCCGGATCCACTGTTCGACAAGCACAGGACGCGTCTCGAGGAAGCGGTCGCCGCCTGCCGCAGCCGCAGCTTCTGGAGTCCCTTTCCCGAAGCGCCGAGCGGCCGGGTCTACGGCGAGAACGCCGGCGCCGAAGGCAGGAAAGCCTTCGAGGCGCGACTGGGCCGGCCGTTTTCCCTCGACCAGCCGACCAGCGGCGAGCGTCTCGGCAACGAGCAGAGCCCCTACGGCTTCGCCCTCGGCATCACCTATCCGGCGCCCGACATCGATGCCATGCTGCGCCATTCCAGGAGCGCCATGCCGGCCTGGCGGGAGGCCGGCATCGAGGGCCGGGTGGGGGTCTGCCTCGAGGTCCTGGAGCGCCTCAACCGGCGCAGCTTCGAGCTCGCCTATGCGGTGATGCACACCACCGGCCAGGGCTTCGTGATGGCCTTCCAGGCGGGCGGGCCGCACGCCCAGGATCGCGGGTTGGAAGCGGTCGCCTGGGCCTATGACGCGATGCGCCGCACGCCCGAGCGGGCGGTCTGGGAAAAGCCCGTGGGCAAGGGCCGCACGGCACGGCTGGAAAAGCGCTACAGCGTGGTGCCGCGGGGCCTGTCGCTGGTGATCGGCTGCTCCACCTTCCCCACCTGGAACAGCTACCCCGGCCTGTTCGCATCCTTGGCCTGCGGCAATCCGGTGATCGTCAAGCCGCATCCGCGCGCCGTCCTGCCGCTGGCGATCACCGTCGAGACCATCCGCGAGGTATTGCGCGAGCAGGGCTTCGATGCCGATCTCGTCCAGCTCGCGGTGGACAGCGCGGGTGCGCCGATCGCCACCGCGCTCGCCACCCATCCCGACATCCGGCTGATCGACTATACCGGCTCCAGCGCCTTCGGCGACTGGCTCGAGGCCCATGCCCGCCAGGCCCAGCTCTTCGCCGAGAAGGCGGGGGTCAATCCGGTGATCATCGATTCCACCGGAGATTTCGCCGGCATGGTGCGCAATCTGGCCTTCTCCCTCTGTCTCTATTCCGGCCAGATGTGCACCACCCCCCAGAACATCTTCGTGCCCGCCGGGGGCATCGCCACCAACGAGGGGCGCAAGAGCTTCGACGAGGTGGCGCGGGCCGTCGTCGCCGCCATCGACGCCCTGCTCGGGGATCCCGAGCGCGCCGCCGAGATCCTGGGCTGCATCCAGAACCCGGAGACCCTGGAACGGCTCGACCGGGTGGCCGGGGCGGCGGGCGATGCGGTGCTGCGGGCCTCGACGCCGCTCGCCCATCCGCAGTTCGAGAAGGCCTGCCTGCGAACGCCGCTGGTGGTCCATGCCGAGAGCGGCGAGGAGGATTTCTACATGCGCGAATGGTTCGGCCCGATCAGCTTCCTGGTGGAGGCCGACAGCACCCGCGATGCGATCGGCCGGGCGGCGCGGGGGGCACGCGAGAAGGGGGCGATCACCGCCGCCGTCTACAGCACCGACGGGGAAGTGCTGGCGGCCACCGAGGCGGCCATGCTGGAGGCCGGAGTGGCCCTGTCGGAAAACCTCACCGGCGGGATTTTCGTCAACCAGTCGGCGGCCTTCAGCGATTTCCACGTGAGCGGGGCCAATCCGGCGGGCAACGCGACGCTGACCGACGATGCCTTCGTCACCCCGCGCTTTCGCATCGTCCAGCGGCGGCGGCCGCTGGACGGCTGAGCCCCGGGGCCTCGCCGGATCGTCGAAGGAAGCGGAGAACCGCGATGACCGAAACCAGCCCAGCGGAACTGCTGCGCGAGGATCGCGAGGACGGGGTGACCCGCCTCACCCTCAATCGCCCGAAGGCCTTCAACAGTCTTTCGGGCAGCCTGCTCATGGCCCTCGACGCCACCCTCGATGCCATCGCCGAGGATCGCCGGGTGCGGGTGGTGGTGATCACCGGCGCCGGCGGCAGGGCGTTCTGTGCCGGCCACGATCTCAAGGAGATGGGGGCCGATCGCAGCTACGAGGCTCTCAAGGCGCTGTTCGACCGCTGTTCGCGGGTGATGCTCAAGCTCACCCGCATCCCGCAGCCGGTGATCGCCCGGGTGGAAGGCATCGCCACCGCCGCCGGCTGCCAGCTCGTCGCCGCCTGCGATCTGGCGATCTGTGGCGAGGACAGCCGCTTCGCCACCTCCGGGGTGAAATACGGCCTGTTCTGCTCGACACCGATGGTGGCATTGTCGCGCAACGTGCCCCGCAAGACGGCCATGGAAATGCTGCTCACCGGCGATTTCATCGACGCCGCCGAGGCCCACCGCTCGGGCCTCGTCAACCGGGTGGTGCCGCGCGCCGAGCTGGATGCGGCGGTCGATGCCCTGGCGGCGCGGCTCCTGGACAAGCCGCGCGAGGTGCTGGCACTCGGCAAGCGCGCCTTCTACGCCCAGCTCGAGATGGGCCTCGAGGAGGCCTATGGGATGACCACCGAGGTCATCGTCGAGAATGCCCTGGGCAGGGATTTCGAGGAGGGGCTGCGGGCCTTCCTCGAGAAACGCAAGCCGGTCTGGGCGGCCGAGTGAACCCGGCCGCGCGCCTTCAGCGGCGCGGGAGCTGTTCGGGTACCGGGATGAGGGGCTCGAGGAACACCGGGATGCGGATCTCGAGGGTGGTGCCGCCGGGCGAAGTACCGACCGTGTAGTAGGGCTTGCTACGCCGCGGACCGCTGATGTCGACGAGCCGGAACACCCGGCCCTCGCGCGAGAAGACGAAGCGGCGAGTGGCGAAGCCGTTGCAGGTGCCGCCGCCGCCCGAATTGTCGGTCGAACTCGTGAAGCGGTAGCGCAGCTCGATCTCCAGTATCTCCGCATCGTCGCGGATCACCTTGGTGCGGGTGATGGTGTCCATCACCGGATTGACGCAGGTGCCGTTGCGCTCGATGGCATAGGCCTCGTAGGCATCGCGGATCGCCCTCTCCAGGCCCGGGTACCGGGCGAACAGCTCGTTGGCCGGGGCGGCCGCGACGCAGCCTGCCAGCAGCAGGAAAAGAAGGGCGGGAAGATGGCGCATCGGGTCACTCCGCAGGGGTCGCCACGGGGGCCTCGGCGCTGGCCCGTGGCCGTCTCGCCCGGGTAAGCCGCTCGCCGAGCCGATGCAGCCGCTGGTGCAGGTCGATGCCCAGCATCAGCAGACAGGGGGTGAGCACCAGGGTGAGCATGGTGGCGAAGGCGAGGCCGCCGGCCACCGCCGAGGAGAGCTGCACCCACCAGTCGGTGGAGGGACCGCCGACCGTCACCCGGCGGCCGATCAGGTCGATGTTCAGGCGCAGCACCATCGGCATCAGGCCGAGGCTGGTGGTGACGGTGGTCAGCAGCACCGGCCGCAGACGCTGGGCGCCGGTGCGCAGGACGGCATCGAAGGGGGCCAGCCCGCGGCGGCGCAGATCGTTGTAGGTATCGATCAGCACGATGTTGTTGTTGACCACGATGCCGGCCAGGGCGATCACCCCGATGCCGCTCATGACGATGCCGAAGGGCTGGTTGGTGGCCAGCAGCCCGAGCAGCACGCCGACGGTGGAGAACAGCACCGCGCTCAGGATCAAGAGCGCCTGGTAGAAGCTGTTGAACTGGGTCACCAGGATGATGGCGATCAGAAAGAGGGCGATGGCGAAGGCCCGGGTGAGGAAGGCCTGGGCCTTGGCCTGCTCCTCGTCCTCGCCCTGGAAGCTGACGAGCACCTCGGGATCGAAGTTCTGGGCCGCCACCCATGCCTTGAGCCCGCGCACCACATCGTCGACCAGGACGCCTTCGCGCACATCGGCGGAGACGGTCAGGGTGCGGCGCCCGTCCACCCGGGTGATGTCGCCGATCCGCGGCTCCGCCCGCCGTTCGACGAAGGTGGAAAGCGGCACCGTGCCGCGCGGAGTGTTGACGACCAGATCATCGAACGCTCCGAGGCCGCGCTTGTCCACCGGAAAGCGCGCCCGGATCTCGACATCGTCCTCGACATCGTCGGGCCGGTAGGTGCCGAGCAGAATGCCGTTGGTCACGAGCTGCACGGTGGCTCCCACTCCGGCGATGTCGCTGCCGAAGCGGCTCGCCTGCTCGCGATCGACGATGAAATGCCACTCGATGCCGGGTGCCGGCCGGCTGTCGCTGACATCGACCAGCTCGGGCATCGCA
>JALSRW010000013.1 GCA_026984595.1 Alphaproteobacteria bacterium | reverse complement strand
GACCAGCCACCAATGCCGCGCCTCCTCGGCATCCATCCAACGGCCGGTCAGCAGCAGATCCATGGCCATGTGATAGGGCATGCGTCGGGGCAGCTTGACGGTGGCGGCATCGGCGAGCGTGCCGGCGTTGATCTCGGGCAGGGCGAAGCGGGCATGTTCGGCAGCGAGGATCAGATCGCAGGAAAGGGCGAGCTCGAAGCCGCCGCCCACCGCCATGCCGTTGACGGCGGCGATCACCGGCTTGCCCAGCCCGGGAAGCTGCTGCAGCCCGGCGAAGCCGCCGATGCCGAAATCCTCGTCCGGCGCCTCGCCCGCGGCCGCGGCCTTGAGATCCCAGCCGGCCGAGAAGAACCGCTCCCCGGCGCCGGTGACGATCGCCACCCGGAGCTCGGGATCGTCGCGGAAGGCGGCGAAGGTTTCACCCATGCGGCGGCTCGTTGCGGCGTCGATGGCGTTGGCCTTGGGCCGGTCGAGGGTGACCTCGAGAATGCCGCCTTCACGGCGCAGAACGAGGGGCTCGGTCGTCATCTTCCGTCTCCGGTGCAGCGATCAGGCGAAGGAGCGCGTCCACGGCCACCGCACCACGGCCCCGAGGACGCACGATCAGCGGGTTGATGTCCAGTTCCAGGATGGTCGGGGTCCGCGCCTCGGCGAAGCGCTGTACCGCTGCGACGGCTTCGAGGAGGGCCGCGAGATCCCCGGGCGGGCGGCCGCGATGGCCTTCGAGCAGCGGCCGGACGCGAAGGCTCCGCAGCGCGCCCTCGATCTCTGCGCTGGTCGCCGGCAGCGGCAGGACGGCGCGGTCGCCCACCAGTTCGGCGAGCACGCCGCCGCTCCCCAGCAGCAGATAGAGGCCGAATTCGGGGTCGCGGCCGAGGCCCAGGATGAGCTCGGCGACGCCGTCCTCGACCATCCGCTCCAGCAGCACCGCCGGCGACAGCGCCAGGAGATCGGCCACCGCCGCCGCCACCGCAGTACCGTCGCGAAGGCCGAGGCGCACCCCGCCGCGTTCGCTCTTGTGGGCGATGCCCGCACCGCTGCACTTGGCCACCAGCGGAAAACCGAGATCCGCGGCCGCCGCCCGTGCTTCCTCCACCGAGTGCACGATCCGCCCTTCGGGCACGACGAGGCCGAAGCCGGCGAGCAGCTCCTTGGCTGGCCGCTCGGGGAGCAGGAGGGCGGTTCCCTCTGCGATGGCGGCGGAGAGGAACGAGGGCGGGGCCGTGGGGCTGGTTGCCACCGCCGCCGCGGCGGCGATGGCCGCGAGCCCCTCCTCGATCCCGCAGAGCGGCACGAGGCCGCGGGCGGCGAGATTTTCGGCATGGGTTTCGGGGAGGCATTCGGGCAGGGTCGCCAGCACCGCTCCGGCGGAGCCGTTGCTGCGGCATGCATCGGCGAATGCCTCCACCGCACACCACCAGGCATCGTCCGCGCAGCGGTCCCTGCGCGGAAAATCGAGGATCAGCAATGCCAGATCGGCCTCGCCGCCGATGGCCGGCGTGAACACCTGCCGCAGCCGCTCGCGGCGGTTCCAGACGAAGGTGTGGTAATCGAGGGGATTGCGAACAGTGACGCGGTCTTCGAGCGCCGCGGCGATGGCCGATCGCCGGGATGCGGGAAAGGGCGGGAAGGACAGCCCGTGACGGGCGGCGGCATCGGCGATCAGAGCCGCCTCGCCACCCGAGCAGCTCAGCGAGACCAGCCGCCGGCCGGGGAGCGGGCCGTGGATGTGGAGGATCTTCAGACATTCGAGCAGGGCCGGCAGGCTGTCGATGCAGGCGACGCCGAGCCGCGAAAGGAAGGCCGTGGCCACCATCTCCTCGCCGGCGAGCGAGGCGGTATGGCTCAGGGCCGCCTCGCGTGCCGCGGGGCCGCGGGCGAGGCGCAGCGCCACCACCGGCTTGCCGCGGCGGCGGGCGGCTGCCACCGCCTCGGCGAAACGATCGCGATCGTCGATCCGCTCCAGACAGAGACCGATGGCGCGGATCCTGGGATCCCCGGCCAGCTCCTCGATCAGCGGCGAGGGGCCGAGCATCGCCTGGTTGCCGAGGGTGACGACCATCGCCAGATCGAGCCCGCGGCGCTGCATGGTCAGCGAAACCGCGATATTGCCGCTCTGGGAAAGAAGCGCCACGCCGCGCTCCACCGCTACCGCCCCGTGCTGGTCCGGCCACAGGGCGACGCCGTCGAGGCAGTTGAGAAAACCGTGACAGTTCGGACCCAGTACCGGCATTCCGCCTGCCGCCCGCAGCAGCTCCTGCTGGAGCCGAGCCCCCGCCTCGCCGGTCTCGGCGAAGCCCGAGGCGAGGGCCACCGCGCCGCCGGCACCCATGGCCGAAAGCCGGGCCACCATCGCCACCGTGGTGCGGGCGTTGACGGCGAGGAAAGTGCAGTCGGGCGTCTCCGGCAGATCCTCGATCCGGGGATGGCAGCGGATGCCGGCGACCGCCTCGCGGCGGGGGTGGACGGCGAAGATCGGCCCGGTGAAGCCGAGGCGCCGGCATTGATGAACGACCTCGGCGGCCGGCCCGCCGCCGACCACGGCGATGCTGCGGGGGCGCAGGAGGCGGGCGAGGGACACGGGCGTTCAGGCGCCGAGCGGGCGCAGCAGGCTGCGGGAGATGATGTGGCGCTGGATCTCGCTGGTGCCCTCCCAGATCCGCTCGACCCGGGCATCCCGCCAATGACGCTCGATACCGGTCTCCTCCATCAGCCCCATGCCGCCCAGGATCTGCACCGCATGGTCGGTGACCCGGGCCAGCATCTCGCTCGCATAGAGCTTGGCCTGGGCGATCTGGCGATCGGCGGGAAGGCCGCGGTCCAGAAGCCAGGCCGCGTGCAGAGTGAGGAGATCGGCGGCGTCGATCTCGGTGCTCATGTCGGCGAGCTTGAAGGAGGTTCCCTGGAAGCGGCCGATCGGCTGGCCGAACTGCCTGCGGGTCGCCGCCCATTCGAGGGCCTGATCGAACACCCGCCGGGCGCGGCCCACGCACATCGCCGCCACCGTCAGGCGGGTGGCGAACAGCCATTCGTTCATGAGATCGAGGCCGCGGTCGACTTCGCCGAGCACCTGCGATGCCGGTACCCGACAATCCTCGAAGGTGAGGATGCAATTGTGGTAGCCGCGATGGGAGACGCAGCGGTAGCCGGGATGGACGGTGAAGCCGGGCGTACCCTTGTCGATCAGAAAACAGGTCAGGGTCTGGCGCCGGCCGCGGGGCGTCTCCTCCTCGCCGGTGGCGGCGAAGAGGATGACGAAATCGGCGATGTCGGCATGGCTGATGAAATGCTTGGTACCGTTGATGACGAAATCGCCGCCCTCGCGCCGGGCGCGGGTCTTCATGGAACGGATGTCGGAGCCCGCCTCCGGCTCGGTCATGGCGAGACAGTCGATCTTCTCGCCGCGCACCACCGGATCGAGCCAGAGCGGCCGCTGCTCGGGGGTGCAGGCGCAGAGGATGGCCGAGGGGCGGCCGAACCAGACGGTGAGCGCCATGCTCGCCCGCCCGAGTTCGCGCTCGAGCAGGGTGAAGCTCAGGGAATCGAGCCCGCCGCCGCCGAACTCCTCGGGAATGTTGGCGGCATAGAAGCCCATCTCCCGCACCTTGCGGATGATCTCGCGTCCGACCTCGGGGGCAACTCGCCCTGTCCGCTCCACCTCCTCCTCGAGCGGATAGAGCTCGCTCTCGACGAAGCGGCGGACGGTGTCGACGATCATTTCCTGTTCGGGGGTGAGGGCGAAGTCCATCTCATGCGCTCCTTCGCGCGCGGGGTTCGCCGACCCGGCGGCCGGCGAGGTCGGGCGGCGGCAGGCGAGCGTGGGCTTCGCCGATGCGCCGCAATCGGCCGGCGATGTCCTCGCGGGCCGGGCAGGCGCGCCCCGCCCGCGTATCGACATGCAGCAGCATCTGCTCGGCGGTGGCCAGCCGAAGCTCGTCGCGGCTGCGGAACATCTCGTGGAACAGATGCACGCGCTTGTCGTCGACGGCCAGCAGCCGGGTCGTCAGATACAGGGGCTCGCCGGACGCCACCTCGCGCAGATGCATGATGTGGGTTTCGACCGTGTAGTAGCTGTAGCCGGCATCGACATAGGCTCGATCGACGCCGATGTAGCGCAGCAGCGCATCGGTGGCGTCGCCGAAGAGCTGGAGATAGCGGGACTCGGTCATATGGCCGTTGTAGTCGACCCATTCCGGCTGCACCCGGGTCTCGTGCAGACGCAGCGGACGATCGAGATCGTCCTCCTCCCGCAGGCTGCGGCGATGCGAAAGGGCATAGAGCCGCTCCTCGAAAGCGGCGAGCTCGGCGCCGGCGCCATGCCCGTGCTGCTTGAGGGCGAGCAGCACGGAAACCAGACAATCGTCGCGCAGCTCCTCGAGTTCCCGTACGCTGCGGCCCCCGGCCTGGGCGTCGCTCTGCGCCACGATCTTCTCCAGCAGATCCGGGGTGAGCTCGGGCGCTCGCAGCTTCGACCAGGGCAGTTCGAGGGCCGGGCCGAACTGGGCCAGGAAATGGCGCATGCCGGCCTCGCCGCCGCCCAAGCGGAACACCTGGAAGGTTCCCTTGATGGCCCAGCGCAGTCCCGGCCCGTAGATGATCGCCCGGTCGATCTGCTCGGCGGTGGCGATATCGTCGTTCACCAGATGCAGGGCTTCCCGCCACAGCGCCTCCATCAGCCGGTCGGCGAGGAAGCCGTCGATCTCGTGATGCAGACGCAGGGGATGCATGCCGAGGGCGGACAGGATCCGTTCGGCACGCTCGAGGACGGCGGGGTCGGTCCGCCGGCCGCCCAAGAGCTCCACCAGCGGCAGCAGATAGACCGGGTTGAAGGGATGGGCGACGAGAAACCGCCCGGGACGGGCCAGCCCCTCCTGCAGCCGGCTCGGCAGCAGCCCCGAGGTCGAGGAGGCGAGGATCGCCTCCGGCGGCGCCGCGGCGTCGATGGCGGCCAGGGTCGCCCGCTTGAGATCCTCGCGCTCGGGCACGCTTTCCTGCACCCAGTCGGCATCGGCTACGGCCTCTTCGATGTTCGCGGCGAAGCGAAACGAACCGTGCAGCCGCACCGGTGCCAGGGTCAGCCGCCGCCAGGCCCGCTCCGCCCGCTCCAGCAGCAGATCGAGGCGGCGCGGTGCTTCGGGATCGGGATCGTGGAGAGTGACATCGATGCCGGACAGGAGAAAGCGCGCGGCCCAGCCGGCACCGATCACGCCGCAACCGATCAGCGCCGCCTTGCCGGGAAGGGCGAGCATGTCGCCTACCAGCGCCGTTCGAGGCCGAGCTTCGCGCGCACCTCCTCGGGACCGAGGATGCGGCAGCCCATGCGCTTCAGGATCTCGATGGCGCGGGTGACCAGCTCGCCGTTGGAGGCGAACACCCCCTTGTCGAGATAGAGATTGTCCTCGAGGCCGACCCGGACGTTGCCGCCGGCCAGCACCGCGGCGGCCACGAACGGCATCTGCATCCGCGAAATGGCGAAGGCCGACCAGATCGCACCCGCGGGAAGCTGGTTGACCATGGCGAGGAAGGTACCGAGTTCGGCCGGTGCGCCGTAGGGAATGCCGTGGCAGAGCTGGACGAGCGGCGGATCGGCCAGCAGACCCTCGCGCAGGAGCTGTTTGACGAACCAGAGATGGCCGGTATCGAACACCTCGCATTCGGGTTTCACCCCGAGCTCGCGAATGAGGCCGGCGGTTTCCCGGAGCTGGTCGGGGGTGTTGACCATCACATAGGACCCGTCGCCGAAATTCATGCTGCCGCAATCGAGGGTGCAGATCTCCGGGCGCAGTTCCTC
>JALSRW010000012.1 GCA_026984595.1 Alphaproteobacteria bacterium | reverse complement strand
GGCCTGAGCGCGCTGGCTGCGCTGCTCGTGGTAGGCGTGTTCGGCGGCTGGCTGGCGGCGGCCTTCTTCCTCGTGCTCGAAAGCCTGCCCAGCCTGCTGGTGGTGCGGCTGGCCCTGCGCTCGCGCCTGCACGAGGACGGCGAGCTCGAATGGTATCCGCCGGGGCTGATCGTCGGCCAGCTCCTGCTCTACTGCCTGGCCACCATCCTCCTGGGCCTGCTGGCCCTCGAGTTCTTCGTCGGCGATGTCGGCACGGTGCTGGCCGAGGCGTTCCGCGAGACCCTCGGGATGTTCGGAGTGGCCACCGAGGAGCTCGCGCCCCCGGCCTGGCTGCCGCTGGTGCCCGGCATCCTCGGCCTCTCCTGGCTGCTGATGACCAGCATCAACGCGGTGCTCGCCCAGAAGCTGGCGGAACGAGCGAGCATGGCGATCCGCCCCTCGCCGCCCTTCATCGCCTTCACGGTGGCGCCCTGGACCCTGATGCTGCTGGTCCCGAGCGCGCTGGGCACGGCCCTGCTGAGCGGGACCCCGCTCTATCTGGCGGCCACCGCGCTCGTCATCCTCACCGTTCCCTACTTCTTCCAGGGACTGGCGGTGGTCCACGCGATGGCGCGGCGGCTGCGGGCGCCGCTGCTGCCGCTGGCGCTGTTCTATGCCGCCCTTCTCTTCTTGAGCTGGCCCATGCTTCTCGGTGTCGTCGGCCTCGGCCTGGTCGAGGACTGGGCCGGCCTGCGTCGCAGACTGATCTGAACGGAGCCGATCATGCAGGTGATCCTTCTCGAACGCATCCCCAAGCTCGGACAGATGGGCGAGATCGTCGATGTGAAGCCCGGGTATGCCCGCAACTATCTGATTCCCCAAGGCAAGGCGCTCCGGGCCACCAAGGAGGCGGTGGAGCAGTTCGAGCAGCGCCGCAAGCAGCTCGAGGCCGCCAATCTGGAGCGCAAGCAGGAGGCCGAAAAGATGGCCTCCACCATTGCCGGCCGCAGTGTCGTGATCCTGCGCCAGGCGAGCGAGAGCAACCATCTCTACGGCTCGGTCAGCGCCCGCGACATCGCCGAGGCCTTCACCACCGCCGGCGTCACCCTGGAGCGGCGTCAGGTCCGTCTGCAGGAGCCGATCAAGACCATCGGCATCCACCGGGTGGTGGTCGCCCTCCATCCCGAGGTGGAGGTGGAGCTCGTGGTCAATGTCGCCCGTTCCGAGGAGGAGGCGGCCATCCAGGCCGGCGAGAAGAGCCCCGAGGAGGAAGGCCCCGAGGACCGCTTCGGGGAGGAGCCGCTCGGCGCCGGGGAAGCGGGGGAGGCAGGACCGGGGGCGGTCGCGGCGGAGGCAGCCGGGGAGCCGGCTTGAGCGACGCCGCCATGCGTGACAAACGGGGGGCGCGCCGCCATGATGCGGTGGTCGGCGCGCGGCCTCTCGATGGGCCGGCCGCGGCAGGCTGGAGAGCGTCACCATGAAGGACAGGACGGCGCCGCAGGCGCGTTCTCCCGAAACGGAACGCGGCGAGACCCGGGTCGCCATCGTCAAGAAGTACGCCAATCGGCGCCTCTACAACACCGAGACCAGCAGCTACGTCACCCTCGAGGAACTGAGCCGGATGACCCGCGAGGGGCGCGAGTTCGTGGTGTACGATGCCAAGACCGGCGAGGATATCACCCGCTCGGTGCTCACCCAGATCATCCTCGAGGAGGACAGCAAGGGCCGCAACCTGCTGCCGATCGGCTTCCTGCGCCATCTGATCAGTTTCTACGACGACAGCCTCAAGACCCTCCTGCCCCGCTATCTCGAGCTGAGCATGGAGAACTTCGCCCGCCATCAGGACCAGATGCGCTCCTACATGGAGGAGACCTTCGGCCGCTTCTTTCCGGTCAAGCAGTTCGAGGAACTGACCCGCCAGAACCTCGCCCTGTTCCAGCAGGCGGCGAGCATCTTCAATCCCTTCGCCGCCGAGACGAAGCAGGAGACCGCGCCGCGGGCCGAGCGGCAGGATGCGGGGGAACCGGGCGAGGAAGCCACGCCCGAGGCACAGGCCCTCGGCGACGAGCTGCGCGAGCTGCGCCGCCAGATGGAGTTGTTACAGCGTCAGATCGACGCACTGACCCGCAGTCGCAACGGCGGCGAGCGGAGCGGCGGCGGCGAGCGGTAGGCGGGCGACGGTCCGTTCGGCGTCTCAGCGGACGAAGGAGACCTGCAGGCTCCAGAAGCGCTCGAGGCGCATCAACACCTTGTTGATCTGGTCGAGGTCCTCGGGCTTGATGCCCGTTTCGCGCAGCTCCTCGGCATTGCGCTCGTAGAGCTTGTCGATCTGACGGATGAGCTCGAGCCCCTTCTCGGAGAGGCGCACCCGCGTCATCCGCCGGTCGTGGGCGGAGCGTTCCTGGATCAAATAATCGTTCTCGACCAGCTTCTTGACATTGTAGGAGACGTTCGAGCCCAGATAGTAGCCGCGCAGCGTGAGTTCGCCGACGGTCAGCGTTTCCTCGCCGATATTGAACAGAATCAGGGTCTGGACATTGTTGATGTCCTCCACCCCGAGACGGTCGAGCTCGGCCTTGATGACGTCGAGGAACCGCCGGTGCAGCCGCTCGATCAGCCGAGATGTCAGAAGGTACTGCTCTTTCACGTCTGCCTCGATGAGATGCGCCCAAATCCGCTACGCGCCGGAGGGAACCGGCCTCGGCGATCATTCAACCGCCGCTACAGCTTGCCGGCAATCATCTTTATTATTGCGGAAAAATCCAGCCCTTCCTTTCCCGCGGCGGCAAACAGGGCGTAAAGCTGGCAGGCTTCGGCCCCCAGCGGCGTCGCCACACCGGCCGCGGCGGCGCTCTGTTGCGCGAGCCGCAGGTCCTTGAGCATCATCGCCGCGGTGAAGCCCGGCCGGTATTCGCGGTTGGAAGGTGCCGAGGGCACCGGCCCCGGAACCGGGCAGTAACTGGTGAGCGACCAGCACTGCCCCGAGGAGCGGGCGCTGATCTCGAACAGCTTGTCGGCGGACAGGCCCAGCCCGTCGGCCAAGGCGAAGGCCTCGCAGACCGAGATCATCTGGATGCCGAGCATCATGTTGTTGCAGATCTTGGCGGCCTGGCCGGTGCCGGCGGGGCCGGCATGGATCACCGCCTTGCCCATCTTTTCGAGGATCGGCCTGCCCCGCTCGAAGGCCTCGGCCTCGCCCCCGACCATGAAGGTGAGGCTGGCCGCCTCGGCGCCGGCGACGCCGCCGGAGACCGGCGCGTCGAGCATCGGGAAGCCCTGCGAACGGGCCCTTTCGTGTACCTCCCGCGCGGTCTCCACATCAATGGTCGAACAATCCACCAGAAGTGCATCCTGCGCGGCGTTGTCGAGAATTCCGCCGGCTCCCAGATAGACCTCGCGGACCTGCGGGCCGGCCGGCAGCATGGTGAGCACCAGCTCGGCGTCGGCCACCGCCCGGTCGAGTTCCTCGACCAGCTCGAGCCCGGCCGCGGCGGCCCGGGCACGGGCGGCTTCCATCACATCGTAACCGCGCACCGCGAACCCCGCCTTGCACAGATTGCGGGCCATCGGCAGACCCATGTTGCCGAGGCCGATGAAGCCGATCCGGGTCATGTTCCTCTCCCATCCAGGCGCGGCCGGAGCCGTCTAGACATCCTCCCAGTCGAATTGCAGATCACCGCCCGGCAGCGGCGCGAAGCATGCCTCGACCGCCTCCGCCGGCACCGATCGGGGGTCGGGCCAGGTCCATTTCGGATTGCGGTCCTTGTCCACCAAAAGCGCCCGCACCCCCTCGGCGAACTCGCGTCCCTCCAGGAAACGGTGGACGATGCGGTATTCGAGTTGCAGTGCCTCGGCGAAATCGAGGAGCCGGGCGCCGCGGCGGAGCTGGGCGCAGGTCACGTGCAGGGAAAAGGCCGATTTGCCGGCGAGGATCGCGAGCTGCTCGGCGCCGAAGCCGCTCCCGTCGCTGCCCAGGGCTTCGAGGATTTCGAACAGATCCCGGCCCGCGAACAGGGAGTCGATGCGTGGCCGCAGCGCCTCCAGTGGCGCCGGCGCCGGCTCGGGTCGCTCGCCGAGATCGCGCAGCAGCTCGCCGAGCACCGTTTCCATGCGATCGGCCGGCGTCGCCGCCAGTTCCTCCTCCAGGAGCGGCAGCCGCGCGGCCGGCAGATAGTGGGTGGCGATCCCCGCATAGAGGCAGTCGGCGGCCTTCGCACGGGCGCCGGTGAGGCCGAGATACATGCCGAGCTCGCCCGGCAGGCGCGGCAGGAACCAGGTGCCGCCGACATCGGGAAAGAAGCCGATGCCGGTCTCGGGCATGGCGACAAGCGTGTTCTCGGTGACGATGCGGTGACTGCCGTGCACCGAGATGCCGACCCCTCCGCCCATGGTGATGCCGTCGCAGAGGGCGATGTAGGGCTTGGGAAAGTTCCGGATCCGCCAGTTCATGCGGTATTCGTCGCGGAAGAAGCCGCAGGCGGCCTCCACTCCCTCGCGGTCCCGGGTCTCGATCACCTTGCGGATGTCGCCGCCGGCACAGAAGGCGCGGCCGGGCACCGCCCGCACCAGCACCGCGGCAACCGCCGGATCGTCGCGCCAGGCGGCGAGCGCCCGGCTCAGGCTCCGCACCATCTCTCGGGTGAGGGCGTTGAGGGCGTGCTGACGATCGAGCACGAGGATGCCGAGGGCTCCCCGGCGTTCGATGCGGATCTCGGGTGTTTCGGTCATTTCCTTCCTTGTGGTGATGGTCAGGGCCGGTCCAGGAGATGGCGGGCGATGATCACCCGCATGATCTCGTTGGTGCCTTCGAGAATGCGGTGGACGCGGGCATCCCGCAGCAGCCGCTCGACCTCGTATTCGCGGATGTAGCCGTAGCCGCCGTGGAGCTGCAGCGCGTCGTCGATGATGCGGAAGCAGAGATCGGTGGCGAAGCGTTTGGCCATGGCGCAGGCCGTCACCGCATCGGCGGCGCCGCGATCGAGCTTGTCGGCCGCCCGCCAGACCATCAGCCGCGCCGCCTCGAGCTCGGTGGCCATGTCGGCGAGGCGAAAACGGGTGGCCTGGAAATCGGCGATGGGGCGACCGAACTGCTGGCGCTCGCGGACATGGGCCAGCGCCCGCTCGAAGGCGCTGCGGGCGGCACCGAGCGAGCAGGCGGCGATGTTCACCCTGCCGCCATCGAGCGCCTGCATGGCGATCTTGAACCCCTGCCCTTCCGCTCCCAGCCGGTTCGCGACCGGTACCCGGCACTCCTCGAAAATGACCTGGCTGGTGGGCTGGGAATGCCACCCCATCTTTCTTTCCTGGGCACCGAAGGAGAGGCCGGGAGTGCCCTTCTCGACGATCAGCGCGCTGATCCCGTGTGCTCCTTCGCCGCCGGTACGGCACATTACCACATAGAGGTCGCTGCGGCCGCCGCCGGAGATGAAGGCCTTCGTTCCGTCGAGGATATAGTGGTCACCTTCGCGCCGGGCGCGGGTGCGCAGGCTGGCGGCGTCCGAGCCGGAACCCGGCTCGGTCAGGCAGTAGCTGGCGAACTTCTCCATGGTCACCAGATCGGGCAGCCAGCGGCGCCGTTGCGCCTCCTCGCCGAAGCGATCGATCATCCAGGCGACCATGTTGTGGATCGAGATATACGCGGCGGTCGAGGGACAGGCCGCCGCCAGCTCCTCGAACAGGATGGCGGCATCGAGTCGGCCGAGGCCGCTTCCGCCCACATCCTCGCCGACATAGATGCCCGCGAAACCGAGCGCCGCCGCCTCGCGCAGCACGTCTTCGGGAAAGATCTCCTCCGCGTCCCAGCGCATGGCCTG
>JALSRW010000011.1 GCA_026984595.1 Alphaproteobacteria bacterium | reverse complement strand
CTTCGCCGTCATCCTGTTCCACGCCGCCCCGGCGGCCGCCGGCGCCTATCTGCTGGCCCGCCAGCTCGGCGGCGATGCCGAACTGATGGCGGCCATGGTCAGCGTGCAGACGGCAGTGGCGGCCGTCACCATGCCACTGCTGCTGGCTCTGGCCGAGGGGCTGCTCACCTGACAGCGGAGCCCGCTCAGCCCGCCCCGGGCAGCTCCTCGGAGACCACTCCCGCGGCCAGCAGCGCCTCGATCTCCTCCCGGCTGTAGCCGAGCTCACACAGCACCGCTCGCGTATCCGCTCCGTAGCGCGGCGGCGGCAGGCGAACCGAAGGTTCGGTCTTCGACATCTTCACCGGGATCCCGGGAAGCCGGTAACCTCCGATCTCCACGCACATGCGGCGATGTTCGGTATGCGGATGCTCGAACACCTCGGCGATGGTATTGACCGGCCCCGCCGGCACACCATGGGCCAGCAGCCGCTCGCAGAGCTCGTGCCCGTCGGTCTCGGCGAGCATCTCCTCGAGAAGGCTCCGCAGCGCATGGCGGTTGCGGCTGCGCAGGGGATTGGTGGCGAAACGCGGATCCTCGGCCAGCTCCGGGCGGCCGAGGAGCTCGCAGAACTTCCGGAACTGCCCGTCGTTGCCGATCGCCAGGAAGATCTCGCAGCTTCGCGTCCCGAACTTGTCGTAGGGCACGATGTTGGGATGGCCGTTGCCCAGAAGACCCGGCACCTCGCCGGAAATCAGGTAGTTCATCACCTGCGGATGGAGGATGGCGATTCCCGTATCATAGAGACAGGCATCGACGAGCTGGCCGTGTCCGAGCCGGCTGCGGGCATGCAGCGCCATCAGCGCGCCGATGGCCGCATACATGCCGGTGGCGAGATCGACGATCGGGCAGCCCACCCGGGTGGTGCCGCAGCGCGGATCGCCGTTGATGCTCATCATCCCGGTCATCGCCTGAGCCACCGCATCGTAGCCGGGCAGTCCGCCTAGAGGTCCGTCGATACCGAAGCCGGTGATCCGCACATAGACGAGACCGGGAAAGCGGGCGCGCAACACCTCCTCGTACCCCAGCCCCCATTTCTCCATGGTGCCGGCGCGGAAGTTCTCGATGAACACATCGGCATCTTCCAGGAGCTGCAGCAGCACCTCCCGCCCCTCCGGGCGCGACAGATCGAGGCCCACCGACCGCTTGTTGCGATTGACGCCGTGATAGTAGGAGGCGGCCCCGTCCTTGAAGGGTGGCCCCCAGCGGCGGGTATCGTCGCCCTGCGGCGGCTCGATCTTGATCACCCGCGCCCCGTGATCGGCCAGGATCTGCGCACAGAGCGGACCCGCCAGCACGCGCGAGGCATCGATCACCTTGATCCCGTCCAATGCACCGTTCAGCATGTCCTTCCGGTTCCTTTCCATCCGCCACCGATCACCGCCAATCCATTGTCCATCACCACCCTGCCATCCCTCTCGGCCCGCGCCCGGAAGGAGATTTCGCCGCCGTCCTCCCAGAGTTCGAGACGGATCGCCTCGCCCGGACAGAGCGGGGCCGAGAACCGCCCCTCGACGCGGGACAATGCCACGGGATCGCCTCCACAGCAGCTTCGCATGATGCCGCGGGTGAGCATCCCGAAGGTGGCACGACCGTGCAGGATGGGCCGGGAGAAGCCCGCTTCCCGGGCCACCGCCGGATCGGCGTGGAGGGGATTGTCGTCGCCGTTCAGGCGATAGAGGAGCGCCTGCTGGGGGAAGGTGTCGAGCCGCAGCACCCGATCCGGCGGCCGCTCCGGCAAACGGTGGGGCGCCGGCAGGTTGCCGAAACCGGCACCGAAGCCGCCATCACCGCGGCAGAAGACGGTGCTGGCGACGGTGGCGAGCAGGGCTCCCGAGGCGGCGTCGGTGATCTCCCGTTCGCTCGTCACCAGCGCTCCCCTGCCCGCCCCCTTGTCGACAATGGCGGTGATCCGCGTACGGCCGATCACCTCGCCCTCCGGCGGCAAGGGCCGGAAAAGGCGCAATCGTTCTTCCCCGTGCAGCGCCCGCCGCCAGTCGATGCCGGTACGCGGATCCCGGATCCAGATGCCCGGCGATCCCAGCACCACCGCCATGCTGGGGACCGCGGCGAAATCGGGGTGCTTCTCGTACACGAAGCGCAGATCCGCCGCATCGCAGGGATCGCTGCCGAAGCCGACGCTCAGCGCGTAGAGGATCGCATCGCGCGCCGTATAGACGCTGCGCACTTCCGGAAACGGGTAGGTCTGCAGCGCCTGCGGATCGATCGGCACGGCCCGCCCCTAGAGGACCGCAGCGGTGCCCAGCACCGCCGTGGACTGGCTGGAGAGCACCCCGCCATTGCCGTGAACGAGCGCCGTCTCGGCCCCTTCGATCTGACGATCGCCGGCCTCGCCGCGAAGCTGACGCACCGCCTCGATCACCAGGAAGATCCCGTACATGCCGGGATGGACACAGGACAGCCCGCCGCCGTTGGTATTGACCGGCAGCCGTCCGCCGGGGGCGATCGCCCCGCCCTCGACGAAACGTCCGCCCTCTCCCTTCGGGCAGAAGCCGAGATCTTCGAGGAACAGGATGGTATTGATGGTGAAGGCGTCATAGAGCTCCACCACGTCCATCTCGTCCGGCCCGAGCCCGGCCATGGCGAAGGCGCGCCGTCCCGATTCGGTGGCCGCCGTCACCGTCAGATCGGGCATCTGCAGGATCCCCCGGTGCCAGTGTGCGGTGGCGCAACCGAGCAGATAGACGGGCGGCTTCGGATGATCGGCGGCCCGTTCCGCGCGCACCAGCACCACCGCTCCGCCGCCATCGGTGACCAGACAGCAGTCGCGCACCGAGAGCGGATCGCTGACCATCGGCGAAGCCAGCACCTCTTCGATCGTGAGGGGCTCGCGGCGGAAGGCCTCGGGGTTGCGCATCGCCCATTGCCGTGCCGCCACCGCCACCTCGGCGAGCTGCTCCCGCGTCGTGCCGTACTCGTGCATGTGCCGCGCCGCCGCCAGCGCATAGGAGGAGATCGGGTAGCGCGGCCCGTAGGGCGCCTCGAAGGGCTGCGGCTCGGACATGGTGGCGAGGCGGCCGCCCGCACTGCGCTGGTTGGAGCCGTAGCAGATCAGCGCCACCTCGCATTGCCCGCTCTCGAGCGCAAGCAGTGCCGGCAGGAGGTAGTGGACGAAGGAGGAGCCGCCGATGACGGTGCCTTCGCGGAAGCGCGGGCGGATGCCGAGATATTCGGCAACGGTGAGGGTAGGCATGTAGTGGAAGGAAGAGCAGGTGAAGAGCCCGTCCACCTCGCGCAGCGACAGGCCGGCATCGGCGAGTGCCAGCCGTGCCGCCTCGGCCAGGATCTCGATCGCCTCCCAGCCCGGCGCCTCGCCGATCCGGTTCTGGGCGACACCGACGATCGCCGCCCTGCCGCGAAGCTCCCGGCTCACGAGCCTTCCTCCGCGACCGGGCGGAACAGCAGCGCCGGCCGGCCGTCGATCTCACCCACGAAGCCCTGTACCTGCATGCCGATGCGCACATTCTCGTGATCGATGCCGACGACCCGGCTCATCACCCGGGCTCCTTCCTCGAGATCGACCAGCACGACATTGTCGTCCTCGCCCCCACGACGGCGGACGATGGTCACCGAATATACCGTCCCGGATCCGGAAGGCTCGAGGAAGACGGGACCGTCGGCCTCACAGCGCGGGCAGAGAAGGCGCGGCGGGAAGATGTGGGCTCCGCAGGCCTCGCATCGCTGGATGAGAAAACGCCCTTCCCGCAGGGCCGCCCGAAATACCGCTTCCGGTCCCGAACCGTGCACGAGCCCTCCTCCCCGCCGCTCAGATGGGAGACCGTTTCGGAAAGGCCGGGCGGCGTTTTTCCCGGAACGAGGCCAGACCTTCCCGCACCTCGGGGCCCGTGAAACCCAGCATCTCCAGCGCGGTGGAGGTGTCGAACAGGGGACCGGCCGCCCGAAGCCAGTTGTTGAGCGCGTATTTCGTCATGCGGATGGCGCTCTGGGCGCCGCTCGCGAGATCGCGGGCGATCCCCAGCGCGGTCTCCCGCAGCTCCGCATCCTCGACACAGAGGGAGACCAGACCGATCCGCTCCGCTTCCGCACCATCGAGTGGCCGGCAGGTGAGCAGGTAATATTTGGCCTTGGCCAAGCCACAGAGAAGCGGCCAGAGCATCACCGCCACATCGCCGGCGGCGACGCCGAGGCGGGTATGCCCGTCGATGATCCGCGCCGACCGGCCGGCGATCGAGACATCGGCCAGAAGGCCGACCACCAGCCCCGCACCCACCGCCGGACCGTTGATGGCGGAGACGATGGGCACATCGCAGTTGACGATGTTGTAGACGAGGTCCCTGGCCTCCCGCCAGACGCGGAAACGGACATCGGGATCCTCGATGATCCGCTCGATGAGATCGAAATCGCCGCCGGCCGAGAAGGAATCCCCGGCGCCGGTCACCAGCACCGCACCCACCTCCGGATCGGAGCCGATCTCCCGCCAGATGGCGGCGAGCTGGGCGTGCATCGCTTCGCTCACCGCGTTCCGGGCTTCGGGGCGGTCGAAGGTGATGCGCAGCACCCGCTCGGCCGGCCAATCGATCCCGAGCTGGTCGTATGCGGCGTAGCGGTCGGACATCGGATCCTCCGGTGCAATCCACGGGATGGCTCAGCCGGGCAGCTCGAGCACGGCCCTCGCCAGAATGTTGCGCTGAATTTCGTTGGAGCCGCCGTAGATCGTGGTCGGGCGGGCGAAGTACCAGGTGCCGAGCACATCCAGCCGCTCGCCGCCATGGTCGAGAAAACCGGGCACCGCGGCATCGGGGCCCGCCGCCTCGCGCAAGAGCTCGGTGATCGCCTGGCAGGTCTCGGTGGCCCAGATCTTGAGCATCGAAACATCGGCACCGAGCGGCTCGCCGCGCCGTACCCGATCGGCGAAGCGGGCGTAGAGAGCGGCATGATCGGCGACATCGAGGGCGAGGCGCGCATAGCGCTCGGCGAAGGCCGGATCTCCGAAGAGACCCTTGGCACGGGCCAGTTTTTCGAGCTGGGCGAGAGCGCTCTGGGCGAGTTTGGGGCTGCCGATGAAGAGCCGCTCGAAGCCCAGGAGCGCCTTGGCCATCCGCCAGCCCTCGTCGATCTCCCCGACCAGATTGCCGACCGGCACCCGCACATCGTCGAAGAACACCTCGCAGAACTCCGCCTCGCCGGAAAGCGTGGGGATGGGCCGCACGGTGATCCCCGGGGTCTTCATGTCCACCAGCAGAAAGCTGATGCCGGCCTGCTTTTTGGGCGCGTCCGGGTTGGTGCGCACCAGCATGAACATATGGGTGGCGTCGTCGGCGAGCGTGGTCCAGATCTTCTGGCCGTTGACCAGGAAATGGTCGCCCTCGCGCACCGCCCGGGTCGCCAGGTTGGCGAGATCCGAGCCGGCGTCGGGCTCGGAATAGCCCTGGCACCAGATATGCTCGCAGGTGAGGATCCTCGGCAGCCAGTAGCGCTTCTGCTCCTCGGTGCCGAAGCGGATCAGCAGCGGCCCCACCATCTGCACGCCCATGTCGCGGCCGCGCGCGACGCCCCAGCGCTCCTGCTCCTCGAGGAAGATCAGCAGCTTGGCCGGCGACAGTCCCATGCCGCCATATTCCCGCGGCCAGTTGGGCGCGACCCAGCCCCGCGCGAGCAGCTTTTCGTGCCATTCCCGGACCTGCGCCCAGCGCAGCCGGGTCGGGGCGAAACGCAGATGTTCGGGATATTCCTTCTCGATGAACTCCCGCACGATGCGGCGGAACTCCTCGTCGCCCATG
>JALSRW010000010.1 GCA_026984595.1 Alphaproteobacteria bacterium | reverse complement strand
CCCCAGCGGCAACTGCTCCTCGTACGGCACCTCGAGGATCGAGAGATAGTCGGGCGCCTCGGCTTCCAGCACCGCGATCTCGTCGATCACCTCGCGACCGCCGTCTTCGGGGGCGGGTTCGAGGAGGACGCGCAGATAGCGGCCCTCGACGGGCGCGAACCGTACCGCCCGCCACTGGTCGAAGGTCGGCGGCAGGAGCACCCGGGCGGCCAGGGTGAACGGCCCCTCCTGCTGCTCGCCCACTTCCACCGTCAGCCGGCCGGGCCAGTCGATGCCGTCGAGATGCAGGCGCACTTCGTCGATGCGCGCCCGCCGCTCGCCCAGAAAGCGGAGCAGGAAGGCGGCGCGATCGGTGTCGACCGCCGGCCCTTCCCAGTTGGTCCTGCCGTTGTTGAGCTGATCGGGGCTGCCGTCGAAAAGCTCGGGATGGGCGACCAGCCTGCCGCCGTTGGCAGCGAGTGCGATATTGCGGCCGGCCGGAGGTTCTTCGCTCTCGACCGCGATCAACTTCGGCAGGCGCGGCTCGTAGCCCGGCACCCGCGCTTCGAAGATCATCACCTCGGACAAGGCGAAGTTCGCTGCTCCGGCACGCGGCGACAGGCGCAGCCGGACGAAACGGGCGGGACGCGGCGCGAACGGCAGCAGCACCTGCTGATCGGTGGCCTCGATCGCGAAGCTGCCGACGCTCTCGAAGCCCCGGTCCGGTCCCTCGACCGAGGTGAGGATCT
Organism: Alphaproteobacteria bacterium; assembly: GCA_026984595.1. Taxonomy (GTDB): domain Bacteria; phylum Pseudomonadota; class Alphaproteobacteria; order Geminicoccales; family Geminicoccaceae; genus JALSRW01. The sequence goes on along the minus strand of JALSRW010000010.1, from coordinate 5,110 downwards.
CGACCTTGCCCGGTGCGGATTTCTCATCGGCCAGACGCAGAGCCACGGCATCGACGAGAAAGGCGCGGTTGTCGATGAAACCGAATACCAGCTCGACCGGACCCGACGCACCCTCGGGCGAATTCCAGCGATCCTCGCCGCCGTTGATCAGGGGAAATGTGGCGGCCTTCAGATCTTCGGGCGCCGGTTTCATGGCCAGGACGCGCCCGCCGTGGCCGCCCCAGGCGAGATTGTCTTCGAGCGCAGGCAGATGGTCGCGGCTCCAGGCCTCGAACTCCTCGACCTCCAGCGCCTGGATCCCATCGGAAGCGGCGGTGGCGGTCAGCCGCACCGCGCGCAGGGGACGTGCCGGGAAGCGGAATTCCTGCACTCCCGAGAACAGGCCGCCCCCACGTTCGGCCAGCAGCTCCCAGAGTTTGCCGTCGGGGCTCACTTCCAGACGATAGCGGTAGCCGCCGCCTTCGGGAGCCCGCAGCAGGAAGCGCAGCCGTTCGATGTTCCAGGGCCGGGAAAAGGTGATGGTGAGGGGCGATCCCAGCGCCACGCGGGTCACCGGCGCATCCGCACCGCTGCGTCCGTCGCGCAACGCATCATGGCCTTCGGCGGCCTCGATCCCGGCCAGCGCCACCTCGCTGGTGACGATGTTGCGGGGCTCGGCGGGCAGTGGCGGAACCGCGGGCACATCTCCGGTGAGCACCAGCGGCGGTGCCTGTGGCCGTGGTGCTTCTTCTGCTGCCGTCTGCTCCCGGCCGGCGAGCTCGGTGGCAGGTGCGGTTGCAGACTCCGCGACCGGCTCGGTTGCAGGCTCTGCGACCGGCTCGGCGGTGGACTCCCGCGCCGGCTCGGCGGCGACCGTTGTCGCCTCCTCGCCGAACGGCACGAGGATACGCGAATCCTCGGCCTCGAAGACGAGATGGCGCGGGCTCGCCTCCGCCGGGATCTCGAAGACGAGCTCGAACGGCCGCTCTTCGCCGGGCAGGACATCGGTCTCGCCCCACCAGGAATCGAGACTGTCGGCCGTCAGCGGATGCAGCGGGATCGCGGAACCATCCGCGAGTTCGAGGCGGAACGCGGTTTCCGCACGTTCGAGATAGAGCGGAAGATCCTCGCCCAGCCGGCGGATGGCTCCGTAGACGGTGAGGAACGCACGCCCTGCGGGAGCCGCTTCGCCGAACTTCTCGGCAGTGGTCTCGTAGGCGCCGAGCAGGATCTCGTTGCGCCCCTCCGTCCCCCGGCGCCCGACCTCGACGGGTTCGGCGCGGGCCGGCGGTGCCAGCAACAGGAGCAGCAGGCACAGAACAATGCGCGATCGGGAGACGAGGGGAGCGAAACGTCGCGAATTCATGACCGGGCCTCAGGCAGCGAGAGGAAGGCGACCGCGATGGGAGCGGCGGGATCCGCGTCGGAGGCGGCGCCGTCTCGGCTTGTCGCCGGTGCCGGGGGCCCATTCGCGGACCGCGTCGGGCATCCGTTTCCACCAGTCCGCGGGCCAGCCGTAGGCCGCTCGGATCTCCTCGGAGAGGTCGATGCGGTAACCCTCGGCCTTCAGGTCCCGCAGCAGTTTCCACTGATCATAGGGGTTCTTCAGAGTCGCCACCCTGCCGTCGTCGAACACGACGAGCTTGGGGAATTCGCTCATGGTCAGCTTTTCGGGATAGGGATTGAGCTCTTCCGCACCGTGCAGGACCTTGGTCGAATCGCCGGCCGCCTCGGAGAGGTTGCGGGCGCCCTTCAACAGCGCCTCCTGGCGGGGCGTGCGATTGCCGAGGGTGTCGCCGGTCTCCGGCTTCCATTCGATCAGCGGCTGCTCGGGCGCGTGCGGGTTCTCGATCACATAGTCGAGGTCGATATCGGCCGTGACATAGCGGGTTTCGCCATCGACCTTCTTGCCGACCACCCGCAGATCCTCGATGCGCTCGAAGCCGGTGCGCGCGCCGATCGGCTTTCTGGTCGCCGCATCGTAGATCGTACCGCCCTTCTCGTAGGCCTGATAGACCTTCTCGCCCTGCTTGTAGACGCCGACTTTGCGCCCCTCCACCTCGAAGGGCACGAACTCGTAACCGCCCTCCTTCACCGCCTTCTGCACCTTGGCGTTGTATTCGGCGATCTTGCCCCAGGCCTCGGCCCGCTCCTTCGCGGTCCTGGCCTTGGTCACCTTGTCGTAAAGCTTGCTGAAGGCCTGGTCCTCGGGAATGAGACCGGCGATGGCGCCGCGGCTCGCGGACTTGCCTTTCATGTTGATGTCCTTGCCCACCGCCCCCTGCTCGTACCAGCGCCGGGCATGCGGATTGACCTTGCGGGTGACGAGGATCTTCTTGTGGGCGCGGGCCAGGGTCTTGAGCTTGGCGATCTCCTGCATCGGCAGGTTGGTCGCCTCGACGGCCTCCACCAGCGGCGCGAAATGCTCGATCTTGCGCATGCTGGGCGGGATCTGTTCACCCGCCGGCGGCGGCTTCGGCGTCGGCGTCGCCAGTTCGTACGTCTGCCCCTGGAGCTCGCTCGGGATCCGTTCGGGCGCCTTGCTCGAACCGCCACTCTCCGGTTCGGCCGCAGCGGTCTTCGCTGCCGTGCCGCCTTCCTCGGCTGTGGTCGCGGGCATCTTCGATGCCGCCCCGCTCTCCTCGGGCGCGTTGACCGGAGCCTTCGGCGTCGCCCCACCCTCCTCCGACCCGGCGAGGCGTCCGAGCGCGGTAGGCGGCTCGGTCGTCGGCGAAGAACCGTCGGGGAGGGTTCCGCGGGAACGTACCGGGGTGGACTCCTCGAAGCCGACCGTACTGCTGGCGGGGCTCACGCGACCGCCGCCGGTGGTCCCGGATTCCACCGCTCCGCCCCGGGGCGCCACGCCGTTGGCCATCTGCTCCGGTGACAGGGCACCCGAGAGCGTCTGCTCGGCGGTTTCGGACACCGTCTTGAAGCCGGTTCTGGCCGGGCGCTCCACGGCGCCGCGGGGGCTTCCCTCGCCCGTCAGCCTGCCCGCCGCCGAGCCGGCGGCACCACCGACCGCGCCTTCGGCCGCCGCAGCCTGGGCCGAAGACGCCGCCCAGCCGAGCTTCTGTGCGAGCCAGCCCACGGCACCGGCGGTGATCACCCCGACCACCATGCCGACCACCAGACAATGGGCGAAGTCGCGAACATCGCGGAGATCCCCCAGAGCGGCGGTGACCACACAGGTGACCAGGGTGCCGAGGGCGATGAGCTTGATCTGCTGGCTGTACTCGGCCATCGCCTGACCGGCGCCGCTCGCCCCCAGCGCCAGCACCTCGCCGGAGCGGGGATCGATGCGCCAGAAGGCGAAGAGCGGGCCGCCTTCGCGCGAAAGCGGGTGCTCGGGCGCGAGAACCCAGTAGCCTTCGGCCAGGGTCTCCTCGATGAGGCCGCGTGCATAGGGCGGAAGATCGCCGAGAGCGGCGATCCCGCCGGCGCTCTGGAGGAGCCGCAGCGGAACCTCCCGACGCAGTGCCGTGGCCAGCATGGTGACGCCGCTCCGGGCTTCTGCACCGCCCATGAGCTGGTGCTCCAGCACATTGTCCAGAATGGCCAGCAGGGAGGTGGCTTCGCGGCTCCGCGCGGGGTCCGCCGCATCCGCGCCGCGCGGCAGCAGGAGGCGGCGGTGGAACACGAGATCGAAGCTCTCCGCGGCCATCGGCCGGCCATTCCAGAGTGTGGTATAGCGCTGATACGCTACCACCAGCGGCTCCTCCGGCAGCGCCAGCAGTTCCGGATGCGCTTCGGCCATGAGGTACTCGGCGAAGACCGAACGCAGATGTGCGAATTCGAGAAGCTGGAGGGGCTGGAGGCGCAGCCGCGCGATGCCGCGTTCGAGACGGTCGGGGGCCTCCTCGCGGAGGGTCGCCCGCAGCACGGGCCTGGCGGCCGACAGCGTGCCCAGGAGGCGATCCAGGAACAGCGCGCGGGAGACGCGGGAGGTGGTCACCAGGAGATCGAGGCTGCGCGGCAACAGCCGGCGCAGATCTTCCTGCGGCATCTCGGAAACCAGCAGCCGGCGCGACGTCCGAACCGACCCGTCGGGAAGCTGCAGCGAGAAGACCAGCTCGATGCCTGCGAAGCGGGAATCCTGCGCGGCCTCCGTCGGGGGCTCGTCGCCCAGGCTCTGTTCGAGGGCACCGAGGGCTCCGCCGAACAGCCCCCCGACGGTCTCGCCCATGGCCGTGGCCATGCGTGTATTCGGGTCGGTCGGCAGAATGCGCCCATCGACTCCGAAGGGCTCCCCCACTTCGATGCCGCTGCGGGTGATCAGCATCGGCACCATGGCATCGAAGCCTTCCGCGTACTGGCCGGCCAGCGCCGGGCCGAGGAGCCGGTCTCCCCGCTGCAGCTCGGGAACGATCAGCAGGGACGCGGTCTCGTAGGCGCGGTCGACGGGCAGCTCGGCGTCGAGGATGGACTCCGTCCGCATCGCCCCCCCTTCCTCGCGCAGGAGCCGCAGTCGCAGGCGCAGCACCGGTGCCAGTTCCGCCGGCAGGCGGTCGCCCACCCGCTCCGGCTCCGCGAGACGATCGCCGGGTTCCATTCCGGGAAGGCTGGGATCGAGATCCCGCCAGCCCGCTTCCGTTTCCATCTGCACCCAGCAATGCTCGGCCAGGAGCTCGGCCGGGTCCGCCGTCGTGCCGGCCGGCGGCAACGCCGCCTCCAGGCTCTCCGCCAGCCTGTCGCGCACGAACGCGCTATCCAGCGCCACCGCTTCGGCCAGCGCCCGGGCGGTGGCGGTGCTCTGCTCCAGGGCCGCGCGATAGGCCGCCTCGTCGAGCCCGGCCGGGGCCAGCAGGCGCAGCAGCTCGGGATCGAAACCGTCCGTGGCCAACGGCCGGCTGGCGGCACTGCGGGGGCGGTCGAGATTGGCCAGGAGTCTCCGGGTCGTTGCCGCGTCGAGCCGCGCCTGCGCATAGCGGATGCGATGGCCGCCGGCCTTCAGCAGTTCGCCCAGCAGCAGCGCCCGGTCGCAGGCATTGCCGGCGCGGGAGACCAGCGTGCCGGCGGCGAAGCGCAGGGTGCCGGCATAGGGAACGAGAGCGATCTCGTCGCGCAGGAAACGGTAGGCGGCCTGCCAGTCCTCGCCGAACCGCCGGCCCAGTACCGCGGGATCGAAGCG
>JALSRW010000009.1 GCA_026984595.1 Alphaproteobacteria bacterium | reverse complement strand
CTAGGGCGAGAGCTGTGGCGGCAGTTCGGCCCGCTGCGCATCCTCGACTACCGGCGCATGTACGACCGCGCCGCCGAGCTGTTCAAGGAGCTCAAGTCCGAGACCCGCCCCCGCGATCTGGTCAGGATGATGTCGGGCGGGCAGCGGCAGGCGATCGCCATCGCCCGCACCCGTCTCTCGGAAGCACGTTTCGTGCTGATGGACGAGCCCACCGCGGCGATCAGCGTCCGCCAGGTGGTGGAGGTGCTCGACCTCATTCGCAGGCTGCGGGATTCCGGGATCGGCGTCGTTCTCATCAGCCATCGCATGCCCGACGTGTTCGCCGTCAGCGACAGGGTGATGGTACTCAGGCGCGGCACCAAGGTTGCCGACAAGCCGATCGGCGAGACCTCTCCCGAGGAGGTCACCGGCCTGATCACCGGCGCCATCCAGGCGGCATAGGGCTCATGGACCGGACAACGGAAACCACCGCGAGCGTGCGCATCGAGGACATCACCGGGCAGCGTGAGCGGAGTCTGCTGCAGCGGCTGGGCCAGAGCCAGCCGCTCTGGGTGACGGTGGCCCTGATCCTGATCGTCGCCGTCATGTCCTGGCTGCAGCCCGAAGCCTTCCCCACCGCCGACAATTTCTTCAACATCACGCGCAATTTCGCCTTCATCGGCATCATGGCGCTGGGCATGACCTGCGTCATCCTGACCGCCGGCATCGATCTCTCGGTAGGCTCGATCATGGGCTTCGCCGGCGTGCTCACCGGCCTCGTGCTGCAGGCCAGTGCCATTCCCGTTCCTCTGCCCGGCGGAGAAAGCGGGGTCACCGCCTGGATGGCGGTGTTCCTCACCACCGGCGGGGCCTGGGCGGTGTTCCGCTGGTGGATCGGCAACACGGCCGCGTGGATCGGCGCCCTGGTCAGTTTCCTGGTGGCCTTCGTCACCGCCGGCCTGGCGCTGCAGCCGGACGGCGTGTTCTGGCTCGCCCTGCCCCCGGGCACGATCTGGATCGTCGCGGTGCTGGCGGGTCTGACCACCGCCGTCCTGGTCGGTGCCGTGAACGGGCTGTTCGTGGCCTATGTCGGCCTGCCGCCCTTCGTCGTCACCCTGGGCATGCTGGCGGCGGCGCGCTCGCTGGCCATCGTCCTCTCCCAGAACCGCATGATCTACGATTTCGGCGCCGATGCGGAGATCTTCTACTGGCTGGGGGGCGGCCAGATCCTGGGCATCGCCAACCCGGTCTGGGTGCTCGTCATCCTGGCCCTGCTTTTCGGCTTCATCTTCAATTTCACTGCCTGGGGACGCTATCTCTACGCGATCGGCGGCAACGAGAACGCCGCGCGGCTGACCGGCGTGCCGGTCGAGCGGACCAAGTTCCAGGCCTATCTGGTTTCCGGTCTGACTGCCGGTATCGCCACGGTGCTGAGCGTGAGCTGGGCGGGATCGGCCCTCAACGCCATGGGCCAGGGCTACGAACTCCGGGTGATCGCCGCCACGGTGATCGGCGGCGCCAATCTCATGGGCGGCGAAGGCGGCGCCTATGGTGCCTTCATCGGCGCGGCGCTGATCGAGGTCATTCGCAACAGTCTGCTGATGGCTGGTGTCGATGCCAACTGGCAGGGCACCTTCGTCGGCGTGTTCATCATTCTCGCGGTCCTTCTCCAGAAGGTCCGGGGGCGCGCCCGCGACTGAGTTCCCCCACGGCGGGTGTGCACAACAGGGGGGAGGCTGACGGAAGGAGACAGAGCATGGTCCGAAAGATCCTGATGGGCGCCGTCGCTGCGGCGGCGCTGTCGGTTTCGGCGGGGACGGTGAGCGCCGCCGAATACAATTTCGCGCTGGTGCCGAAGAACATGAACAACCCGTTCTTCGACCAGAGCCGCGATGGCTGCAAGAAGGCCGAGAAGGAGCTCGGCGGTGCAGTGAAATGCACCTATATCGGCCCGCCCGAGCATGGCGGTGGCGAGGAGCAGATCCAGATCCTCCAGGATCTGTTCGCCAAGAAGGTCGACGGCATCGCCGTCTCGCCCTCGAATGCCGCCGCCGTGGCCCGGGTGCTGGCCCGCAACAAGGACAGCGGCATCCCGGTGATCACCTTCGATGCCGATCTGCTGGAGAAGGACCGCGGCCTGCGGATCGCCTATGTCGGCACCAACAACTACGAGATCGGCGTCAATCTCGCCAAGCTGGTGCAGAAGTACAAACCCAACGGTGGTACCATCTGCATCCAGTCCGGCGGTGCTGCGGCCGACAACCACAACCAGCGTATGCAGGGCATCCGCGATACCCTGTCGGGTCAGAAGAGCGATTCGCCTCCGGGGGTGCGTCTCGAGGGAGCCAATGGCTGGACCGAAGCCGACGGCTGTCCCCTCTACACCAACGACGACTTCCAGGTGGCGGTCAACCAGATGGAGGACATCCTCGCCAAATATCCGAAGCTGGATGCCTTCGTGCCGACGGGCGGCTTCCCCCAGTTCCTGCCGCAGGCCTATCGCAACGTCGCGAGCAAGTACAAGGACCGCATCCAGAGCCACGATCTGGCGCTGGTGGTGGCCGATACCCTGCCCGTGCAGCTCGATCTCCTGCGCGAGGGCCTGTCCCTCGGCCAGGTCGGCCAGCGGCCCTTCGAGATGGGCTACAAGGCCATGTACATTCTGCGCGATCTCAAGGAGGGCAAGGACGTGCCGGAGATCAACTACACCGGTCTCGACGTCTGTACCCCGGAGAATGTGGACACCTGCATCGGCGGCTGACGCGCCGCCCCGGCAGAGAAGGAAAGCCCCGGCATCCGCCGGGGCTTTTTCTTGCGGTGCGCTCCGCGGATTCGGAGGGAGCAGCCCTCCGGACCGAGCCGGCTGGTGGAGGGCGCGCTCCTCCTCCTGGTTCAAAACGCTGTGAAAGCAACCGCTCGCCCTTGCTTGGCGGCTGTGGTCTGCGAGCCGCGGGGATATGGTGAGACGCGAAATGGCGTGAAAGGAGGGTGGCAGATGCGAATCAGACCAAGGGCCCTGGCCGTATCGACGGCGCTCGCATTGGCAGCTTGCACGGGCTACGGGGCGGTGACGGCGACATCGTCCGCGCAGCCGGCCTTCGGAACGCGCGAGGATGTTTCCTATGCGACGAAGCTCTGGCAGGCGCTGTCGGAAGCCAAGCTCGTCGGACCGCAGACGCTGCGAAGCTATCCCTATGAGGGAACTCCACCCCATGGTGACGTCCTCGAATTCCTGACGACGGATCTCACCATCGACAACCATACAGGCATCGTGCTCGTCAAGAAGAACTACTATGGGGACGGCATCGATGACGAAGACGTGCTGGAAGATCCCGCAAAATACATGCAGTCGATCACGGTTATGTTCAAACGCGAAGCCGGTTACGATCCCGAGGATCTCGATTGGTTCTGGGTCAAATACAACCCGGACGGTTCCCTGGCCAGCAACCCCAAGGGCATGAAGCTGGCGGGGCGGGTTGCCAAGGGTGCCTCCCAGGGCTGCATCGCCTGCCACAAATCCGCCGAAGGCGATGACATGGTGTATACGCCCATCCGGCTCGAGTAGCCGGCTCGGTCGATATTGGCGTACGCGCCCACCGCCTTCGGCGATCGCCGAAGGCGGTGGGGTTCCCGTCGCGGACCATACGACGCCGGACGCATAGAGACCACGGCGCTGCCCGGCGCACCCAACCGAGTGCAGCTTCTCCACGTTCTTGCCGCTGGGCCGTTGCTTGTCTCGGGAGGGTCAGGACGCTTCTTGTGTTGCCTTCGGCTCGGCCTCGTGGATCTGTTACACCGCTGGAAGGCATGCGCCGCACAGGAAGACTTGAGATTTCTACACGTTGTTTGTAAGCTCACTTATGACAAGATGCCCGCTGCTGCAAAACGCTCTCCAGAGAACCGCAAGTTTGCCCGGATGGCTCTACTACGCTGCGACAAGAAGTCTTCTCGATCTACCATTGTTCGAGACACGGATTTCGGCTAGCCGTCTCCTCGCCGATTGGGACTCGTCCCGAACCGTAAGGGGAGATCGACTATGCGTAATCACGGCCTGAAAGTTCTTGGAGCCACCGCATTCGCATTTGCTCTGCTGTTCGGCAATGCGGTTCGTGCCGGCGAAGCAGTGGAGTCCGAGGTGATGCTGCTGATGCCGGTTTTCGAGCCGGAACATGGACGCGCCCTGTTTGGTGGGAAGGGCTGCGTGGTGTGCCATTCCGTCAACGGCATCGGAGGGGAAGAGGGGCCCGCGCTCGACTACGATCCGGCGAACGGTCCCCTCAACCTCTTCGAGATCGCCGCGGACATGTGGGATCACGCGGCGACGATGGTGCCTCTGCAGAAAGAGGATCTGGGCCAGCAAATCACCCTCGGTGACAAGGAATTCGCCGATCTCGTCGGATTTCTCGCGAGCCCTGCCGAACAGAAGAAGTTCTCCTTGGCCGACGTGCCTCCGAACATGAAAGAGCTCCTCGAAAAGGAGCGGGAGGAGGACGGGGAAAAGGAGCAGAGCTCGGATTGAACCGCGAAGCGGCCATCCGAGAGGACTGCGGAAGGACGTCTCCCGTGGTCGCCAGGGTTCCGATACGGTGCATCTCGTCCGCCATCGGTATCGGCGAGCGGTGCGATGCCCGGGTCGAACTCCGGTGGCCGATCCTGGCGGCCGGAGCCGCCGACCGGACCGGTATGTTCGCGACCATCGCGGCTCGCCGCACGGCCGGGAAAAACGCTCACACCCAGCCGCCGTCCACGATATAGGTCTGGTTGGTCATCGCCGCGCTGTCATCGGCGGCGAGGAACAGGACCACCCGGGCAATGTCCTCGGGATAGAGCTTGCGCTTCAGGCACTGGCGGGCGAGCAGCTCCTTCTCGCCCTCGGGGGTCAGCCACATGCGGATCTGGCGCTCGGTCATGATCCAGCCGGGCGCCACCGAGGTCACCCGGATGTTGTGCGGCCCCATGTCCCGGGCCAGCGCCCGGGTCAGCCCCATGATCGCCGATTTGGCGGTGGTGTAGCCGGGCATGTTGCCCTGGCCGATCATCCAGCTCACCGAGCCCATGTTGACGATCGAGCCGCCGCCGGCCTCCTTCATCATCGGGAACACGGCCTGGGCGGCGAAGAACTGGTGATCGAGATTGAGTGCCATGCGCTCACGCCAATATTCCGGGGTCACCTCCTCGATGGCGTGGCGGTCGTCACGGGCGGCGTTGTTGACCAGCACGGTGATCGGACCGTGCGCCTCGGCCGCCTCGGCGATGCTCCGGCGCAGCCGTTCGATGTCCCGCAGATCGCATTCGAGGAACAGCGGCGGGCGGTGTCCCTGCCCTTCGATCGCCGCCACCGTGGCGTTGCTGGCCTCGACATCGATGTCGACGAAAGCGACCTTCGCCCCCTGCTCGCAGAAGGCGGCGACGATCGCAGCACCGATGCCGGAGCCGCCGCCGGTGATGAACACCGAACGTTCGGCGAGGCTCGGATAGGTCGCCCAGTTTGCCATGATCGGATGTCCTCCC
>JALSRW010000008.1 GCA_026984595.1 Alphaproteobacteria bacterium | reverse complement strand
TGCGGCGGCCCGCGCTCTGCCCGAATGGCGGGCGATGACCGCCAAGGAACGCTCCGCGATCCTCCGCCGCTGGTACGAGCTGATCCTCGAGAATGCGGAGGATCTCGCCTATCTGATGACCCGCGAGCAGGGCAAGCCGGTGAACGAGGCCAAAGGCGAGATCCTCTACGGTGCCTCCTTCGTGGAATGGTTCGCCGAGGAGGCGAAACGGGTCTACGGCGACATCATCCCGCAGACGGTGCGCTCGCGGCGCATCCTGGTGCTCAAGCAGCCGGTGGGGGTGTGCGCAGCGATCACCCCCTGGAACTTCCCCAACGCGATGATCACCAGGAAATGCGCCCCCGGTCTCGCCGTCGGCTGTACCTTCGTGGTCAAACCCGCCAGCTACACCCCCTTCTCGGCGCTGGCTCTGGCCGAGCTCGCCGAACGTGCCGGCATGCCCGGGGGCGTGCTCAACATCGTCACCGGCCCGGCGGGCGAGATCGGCGACGAACTCTGCGCCAGCAAGACCGTCCGCAAGCTCTCCTTCACCGGCTCCACCGAGGTCGGCAAATTGCTGCTGAAGAAATGCGCCGATACCGTCAAGCGGGTGTCGATGGAGCTCGGCGGCCATGCTCCCTTCATCGTCTTCGAGGATGCGGACATCGATGCCGCGGTGGCGGGCGCCCTCGCCTGCAAGTTCCGCAATGCCGGTCAGACCTGTGTGTGCACCAACCGCATCTATGTCCAGAGCGGAGTGTTCGACGAGTTCGCCGAGAAGCTGGCCGATGCCGTGGCCGGGCTCGAGGTCGGTCCGGGTACTTCGACCAGGACCGAGATCGGCCCGCTGATCGAGGAAGCGGCGGTGCGCAAGGTCGAAGAGCATATCCGCGATGCCGTGGCCAAGGGGGCGCGGGTGGTGGTCGGCGGCAAGCGCCACCCCTCGGGCGGGCTGTTCTTCGAGCCGACGGTGATCGCCGATTGCAATGTCGAGATGAAGATCACCCACGAGGAGACCTTCGGCCCGGTGGCCCCGCTCTACCGCTTCGAGACCGAGGAGGAGGTGCTGCGGTTGGCCAACGATTCCGACGTCGGCCTCGCCGGCTACTTCTATTCCCGTGATCTCGGTCGGGTGTTCCGGGTCGCGGAAGCGCTCGAGGTCGGTCTGGTCGGCGTCAACGACGGCGTCATTTCCGTCGAGGTGGCTCCGTTCGGCGGCGTCAAGGAGAGCGGGCTCGGTCGCGAAGGCTCGAAATACGGGATCGACGAGTATCTCGAGATCAAATACGTGAGCCTGGGTGGGATCCGGTAGGCGGTGGAGCGTTTCGACCTCTTCGTCATCGGTGGCGGCTCCGGGGGTATCGCCTGCGCCCGACGCGCCGCGGCCTACGGCGCCAAGGTGGGACTGGCCGAGCCCGGCCGGCTCGGCGGAACCTGCGTCATTCGCGGCTGCGTTCCCAAGAAGCTCATGCATTACGCCGCCCATCTCGGCGGCGCCATCGAGACCGGCCGCGCCTATGGTTGGCGGGTGGCGCAACCGGAGCTCGATTTCCGCGCCCTGCTCGAGGCCCGCAACGCCGAGATCCGCCGCCTCGAAGGCGTCTACGCCCGCATGCTGGAAGAGGCCGGGGTCACCCTGTACCGGGCATATGCCCGCCTCGCCTCCCGCGGTGCGCGGCCGCACGAAGTCGAGGTGGGGGCGACGCGGGTGCTGGCCGACAACCTCCTGATCGCCGTCGGCGGCCGCCCCAGCATGCCCGAGGTGCCGGGCATCGATCATGCGGTCACTTCCGAATTCCTGCTCGAGGAGGTCTATGATCGGCCCGAGCATCTGGTGGTGGTGGGGGCCGGCTATATCGGGCTCGAACTGGCCAGCATCGTGCACGGCCTCGGTTCGCGGGTGACCCTCGTATACCGCCGCGAGCTGCCGCTTCGCGGCTTCGACGAGGATCTGCGGGTCGAACTCGCCGAGGCCCTGGCCCGGGAAGGCGTGACGCTGCGGCCCGGCACCCGCGTCGCACGGATCGAGAAGACGGCCGCGGGTGTGCGGCTCGAAACCGATGCCGGCAACATCGATGCCGACATGCTGCTCTATGCCACCGGCCGCGAGCCGATTCCCAACACCGCCGGGCTCGGCCTCGAGGAGGCCGGGGTGCGGATGGACGGCAGCGGCACGATCTATGTGAACATCGCCTACGAGTCGAATGTTCCGGGCATCTACGCGGTGGGCGATTGCAGCGACCATGCCGGGCACGGGTTCAGCGCCGCGCAGTACGATCTGACGCCGGTGGCCATCGCCGAGGGCCGGGCCGTGGCCGAGCGGCTGTTCCACGACCATCCGCAGCTCGTGAACTACGATACCGTACCGACCGCGGTGTTCGCTATTCCGCAGGCCGCCAGTGTCGGATACAGTGAACAGCAGGCGCGTGACCTGGGTCACGAGCTCGCGGTGTACAGGACGCGGTTCCGGCCGATGCTCCACAGTCTCGAAGGCGGCCCGCAGCGAACCTTCATGAAGCTGGTGGTGGACGAGAGCGACGACCGTGTGCTCGGCTGCCACATGGTCGGCGAGGATGCCGCCGAGATCATCCAGGGCTTCGCCGTGGCGCTCACCTGCGGGGCCACCAAGGAGCAGTTCGACGCCACGGTGGGCCTCCATCCGAGCGCCGCCGAGGAATTCGTAACCATGTACCAGCCGGCTTCCCGAAGCCGGAACCGGGCGAGCGAGAAACGATCATGAGCGAGAACTGGCACCCGGCGAGCTGGCGCGGCAGGCCCGCGCGGCAGATGCCGGACTACCCCGATCCCCGGCTCCTGCGGGAGGTGGAGCAGAAGCTCGCCTCCTACCCGCCGCTGGTGTTCGCCGGCGAATGCCGGGCACTGGAGCAGAAGCTGGCCGAGGTCTGTGCGGGCAGGGCGTTCCTGCTGCAGGGCGGCGACTGCGCCGAGGCCTTCGCCGAGTTCAGCGCCGACAAGATCCGCGACACGCTGCGGGTACTGCTGCAGATGGCCGTGGTCTTGACCTTCGGCGCCGGCATGCCGATCGTCAAGGTGGGGCGCATGGCCGGCCAGTTCGCCAAACCCCGGAGCGCCCCCACCGAGACCTCGGGCGATGTCGAGCTGCCCAGCTATCGCGGCGACATCGTCAATGGGCTCGAGTTCGAGCCCGAGGCACGGCGCCCCGATCCCTTGCGCCAGATCCAGGCCTATACCCAGGCGGCGGCCACCCTCAACCTGCTGCGAGCCTTCACCGAAGGCGGCTACGCCTCGCTGACCCGCGTCCATCAGTGGACCCTGGGCTTCGTCGACCGTTCGCCGCAGGGCGAGCGGTATCGCGATCTCGCCCATCGCATCACCGAGGCCCTGGAATTCATGCAGGCCTGCGGGGTGAGCGGCCTCAGCACCCCGGAAATCGAGCGTACCTCCTTCTACACCTCCCATGAATGCCTGCTGCTGGGCTTCGAGGAGGCGTTGACCCGCATCGATTCCACCTCCGGCCTCTGGTACGACACTTCGGCCCACATGCTGTGGATCGGCGACCGCACCCGTCAGCCGGACGGTGCCCATGTCGAGTTCTGCCGGGGCATCGCCAATCCGCTGGGCATCAAGGCCGGCCCCGGCATGACCGCAGACGAGCTGCTGCGGCTCCTGGACATTCTCAACCCCGCCAATGCGCCGGGCCGGATCACGGTGATCTCGCGCATGGGCGCCGACCGGGTGGAGGCGCATCTCCCGGGCCTCGTCCGCGCCGTCCAGCGCGAGGGCCGCAATGTGGTCTGGTCCTGCGACCCGATGCACGGCAACACCATCAAGACCCGAAACGGCTACAAGACCCGCCCCTTCGATCGGGTGCTCGGCGAGGTGCGTGCCTTCTTCGCCGTCCATCGGGCCGAGGGCACCCACGCCGGCGGCATCCACATCGAGATGACCGGCCAGGATGTCACCGAATGCACCGGCGGTGCCCAGGCCATCACCGAGGCGCGGCTGTCGGATCGCTACCACACCCATTGCGATCCCCGGCTGAACGCCCAGCAGAGCCTCGAACTGGCCTTCCTGATGGCCGAGGCGCTGAAGGAGGAGCGGGCCGCATTGCGCGCCGCCTCCTGAAATGGACGGCAGCGAGTTCCCGCCGGAGCCGGCGGTGGAACGCTACACCGACAAGTATTTCGCCAAGACCCGGGCGATCATCGAGCGGTTCGGGGATTGCGAGGTCACCTATGCGGTGTTCATGCGACGGCCGGTGCTGTGCACGCCGCGCCTCGCCCTCGAGTGGCTGGAGAACATCGCCCGTGCCCGCGAGGCGGAGCTGAAGATCGAGCTCTTGCACGAGGAAGGCGGCTGGGTCGGCGCCGGCGAGCCGATGATGTACATCTCCGGCCCCTTCCGGCACCTCGTCGATCTCGAGACCATCTTCCTGCAGAAGCTCGGCGCCGCTTGCGTCGCCGCCTTCAACGCCTACACCATGTGCACCGATCTTCCCTATGTCGCCTTTCTGGCGATGGATGCCCGCCACTGCGCCGGCTCGGAAATGGCGGAGATGATGGCCTATGCGGCGAGCGTCGGCTCGGCGCGCGCCCGGCGGGAGGCCAACGCCAAGGGGTTCATCGGCAATGCCACCGACGCCACCGCCCATTATTTCGGCCGCGAGCACGGTCTCGGCACCATGCCCCACGCCCTGATCGGCTACGCCGGCAGCACCCTGCGGGCGGCGGAGATGTTCCACGAGACCTTCCCCGAGGATCCGCTCTACGTGCTGGTCGACTATTTCGGCCGCGAGGTCACCGACGCCCTCGCCGTCTGTCGGCGCTTCACCGATCTCGCCCGGGCCGGCAGGGTGGGCATCCGGCTCGACACCCATGGCGGGCGCTTCGTCGAGGGGCTCGATGTGGCCGCCTCCTACGCCGTCCTCGAACGCCATGCACCGGCGGCGATCCGGACCTACCGCACCGAGGAGGAGCTGCGCTGGCTGACCGGCACGGGGGTCACCGCCGCCGCCATTTTCCACATGCGGGAGAAGCTCGACGAGGCCGGGTTCCCGGAGGTCAAGATCATCGCCAGCTCCGGCTTCAGCCCGCAGAAATGCAAGCTCATGGCCAGCGTCCGGGCGCCCATCGACATCATCGGCACCGGCAGCTACCTGCCCGAACGCTGGAGCGAAACCTACGCCACCGCCGATGTGATCGGCTATGACGGCGAGTATCGCGTCAAGGTCGGCCGCGAGTTCCTGTTCCCCGACCGCTCCCGCTGACGGCGGCGGCCGCGCTGGACGGTCTGCGCCTCTCCCGGCGAACGCATTGCGCGTGCTTTCCCGGTTCTGATACTCTCTGTGGTTGATTTTTGTCTCTCATTAAGGTAATCTCAATCATAGGGTCTCATGCTCCTCGGTCGGCAACCACCGACGGGGAGACCTCCGCATGTGGGCATGGCTGGCCAAGGGCCTGATCATGGCACAACTCGCGGTCTTGCTGGCCGCCAAGGGCGGTCTGATGCCGAGCGCGTTGGCCTTCGTCTTCGGCTACTGACCGCCGAAGCAGCCGATCGGCTGCGCCCGCGGCCGCCTTACGGGCCATCGGCGAGGAAGAACGCGACCAGCTCGCGCACCGTCTCTTCCGGTGCCTCCTCGGGCAGGAAATGTCCGCAGGGCAGAGCCCGTCCCGTGACCGGTCCGACCGCCTTGTCCCGCCACACCGCCAGCATGTCGAACCGGCGGTCCATGAATCCCTTCGCTCCCCAGAGCACCAGCAGCGGACAGGCGATGCGCTGGTTCGCATCCGCCGCGTCGTGCACCAGATCGATACCGGCGGCGGCCCGATAATCTTCGCAGGTCGCGTGGATCGTGGCGGGATCGGAGAAGGCCTGCTCGTAGGCCTCGAGCGCCTCCGGGGCG
>JALSRW010000007.1 GCA_026984595.1 Alphaproteobacteria bacterium | reverse complement strand
TTTCCGGCGCAAGCTGTTGCGCTGGCGCGAGGAAATCCTCCGCGGCTCGGGTCTCACCCTGCGCCAGCTCCAGGAGGAGACCGACCGGCCGGCGGACGCCACCGACTGGGCCTCGAGCGAGATGCAACGCTATTTCGAACTCCGCACCCGGGACCGCGAACGCAAGCTCCTGAACAAGATCGAGGCCGCGCTCAAGCGGATCGACGAGGGCACCTACGGCTATTGCGAGGAGACCAACGAGCCGATCGGCATCCGCCGTCTCGAGGCACGGCCCATCGCCACCCTGAGCATCGAGGCGCAGGAGCGTCACGAGCGCCGCGAGAAGACCCACCGCAGCGACTGATCCCGTCGCCGCCGGACCGGATCGCAACCGGCCGGCCCCATCGACGCATTGCCTGCCAATGCGACCCCGTCCTATGGTACAAGAGTGAAGGGATGCCGCGTTTCGGGCCGGCACGCGGCCGGTCGGAGCGGTTGCAGACCCGCAACACGGGGCGAGGAGCCGGTTGCCGCAGCGCGTGGCGAACCGGATCGGCTTTGGAGGCGCGAGCGGCCATGCAGATGCGGGAGGAGCATTACGCCATTCTTCGCCGACACATGGTGGAGGTGATCGGAATCTACGCCGATCTGTCGGCGGCGGAATTGGGCAAGAACCGACTCGACGAACGGGTGCTGGAGGCGATGCAGCGGGTACCGCGTCACCTGTTCGTGCCCGATGTGCTGAAACCCTTCGCCTACAACAACTCGCCGCTGCCGATCGGGTTCGACAAGACGATCTCGCAACCCTTCATCGTCGCGGTGATGACCGATCTGTTGGAGATCGAGCCGGGGGACCGCGTGCTCGAGGTGGGCACCGGCCTCGGCTATCACGCGGCGGTGCTGGCCGAGCTCGCCGATGAAGTGTTCACGGTCGAGATCATCGAGGAACTGGCGGCGGCGGCCGAGGAGCGGTTGCGCGAGCTGGGCTACGGCAACATCACCATCCGGGTCGGCGATGGCTCGCTGGGCTGGCCCGAATTCGCCCCCTTCGACCGGATCCTGGTGACCGCCGGCGCCGAGCTGGTGCCGGCTTCACTGATCGAACAGCTCGCGCCGGGCGGGCGCATGGTGCTGCCCGCCGGTCTCGCCGACGAGCAGAAGCTCAGTCTGGTGGAAAAGGATCCGGTCGGGCGCACTCGTGTCTCCGAGATCATGCCGGTGCGCTTCGGCGAGCTCGAAACGGTGCGCTGAAGCCGGCCCCGGCCGGCGGTTGGCGAGCCTCCCTCACCGGAAATTGCGCCCCTCGGGCAGCAGCCGGGCGATTTCGGCGGATGCCGGATCCCCCTCCGTCGCGGCCAGCCGCGCGAGCAGCGGCGTCCAGTCACGGAGCCGCTCGGCCACCAGATGCAACACCTTTCCCTCCCGCTGGATCCGGCCCCGGGCCGCCAGCAGGCGGGCATGCATCAGCACCGGCCGGAAAGTCTCGAACACCTTCGACCAGACGATCAGATTGGCGAAGCCGGTCTCGTCCTCCAGGGTGACGAAAACGACCCCCCCGGCGCTGCCCGGTCGCTGCCGGACGATCACCAGACCGGCGGTCCATACCCGCTCGCCGGGCGGGATCTCCCAGAGCCCGCGGGCGGGGATCACTCCCTTCCGATGCAGGGCATCGCGCAGCAGCGCCAGGGGATGCGCCCGCAGCGAAAGCCGCAGCCGCGCATAATCCTCGACCACTTCCTCGCCGAGGGATGCCTCGGGCAGCAGCAGCCAGGGTTCCCCACCACCCTCCAGGGGAGGCTCGTTGGAACCCGGCCGCCGGTGCTGCCCGGCATGCTCGAACAGCGGCAGGCTGGCCTCGGCCAGCGCCTGCACCGCCCACAGCGCCCGGCGGCGATCGAGGCCCAGCGAACGGAAGGCATCGGCTTCCGCCAGGATTTCGAGACCGGCCCGGGTGAGACCGCTGCGCCGGCGCAGATCGGCGACATCGCGCCAGGGCCGGATGCGCGCCGCCACCAGCCGCCGGGCCTCCTGTTCCCGGAACCCCTTGACCATGCGAAAGCCGAGCCGGACCGCCATCTTCAGCGGTCCCTGACGACGCCCCAGCGGCTCCAGGGTGCAATCCCAGAAACTGTGCGAAACGTCCACCGGGCGGATCTCGACGCCATGCTCGCGGGCGTCCTGTACGAGCTGCGCCGGCGCATAGAAGCCCATCGGCTGGGCCTCGAGGATGGCGGCGCAGAAGACATCGGGGAAATGGCATTTGAGCCAGGCCGAGACATAGACGAGATGGGCGAAACTGGCGGCATGGCTCTCCGGAAAGCCGTAATAGCCGAACCCCTCGATCTGGCGGAAGCAGCGCTCGGCGAACTCCCGCGTGTAGCCGCGAGCCAGCATGCCGTCGATGAAGCGGGCGCGATAGCGGTCGAGCGCGCCCCGGCGCCGGAAGGCGGCCATGGCGCGTCTGAGCCCGTCCGCCTCGGCGGCGCTGAAGCCGGCGGCGACCATGGCGATCTTCATCGCCTGCTCCTGGAAGAGCGGTATCCCGAGCGTCCGACCGAGCACCGCCTCGAGATCCTTCGAGGGATACGTCACCGGTTCCCGGCCGCTGCGCCGGCGCAGATAGGGATGCACCATGTCGCCCTGGATCGGACCGGGACGGACGATCGCCACCTCGATCACCAGATCATAGAAACAGCGGGGCCGCAGCCGCGGCAGCATCGAGAGCTGGGCCCGGCTCTCCACCTGGAAGACGCCGATCGCATCGGCATCGCAGAGCATGGCGTAGACCGCCGGATCCTCGGCCGGCACCCGCGCCAGATCCATGGCGATGCCGTAATACCGCTCCAGCAATGCGAAGGCGCGGCGGATGCAGGACAGCATGCCGAGGGCGAGGATGTCGATCTTGAGCATGCCCAGCGCCTCGAGATCGTCCTTGTCCCATTCGACCACCGTGCGCCCTTCCATGGCCGCGTTCTCGATCGGCACCAGCTCCTGCAGGGGACTCCTGGCGATGACGAAGCCGCCCACATGCTGGGAGAGGTGGCGGGGGAAATCGAGCAGCTCGGCGACCAGCTCCAGGGTCAGCCGCAGCCGCCGGTCGCCGGGATCGAGACCGATCTCGCGCAGCCGTGCCGGTTCGACGGGATGCCGGTCGACGCCCCAGACGGTCCGCGACAGGGCCTCCAGGGTATCGGCGGAAAGCCCCATCACCTTGCCGACATCGCGCAGGGCACTGCGCGCCCGATAGCGGACCACCGTGGCCGCGAGGGCGGCATGCTCGCGCCCGTAGGTCTCGTAGATGTGCTGGATCACCTCCTCGCGCCGCTCGTGCTCGAAATCGACATCGATATCCGGCGGCTCGCCGCGTTCGGCGGAAACGAAACGCTCGAACAGGAGATCCATGCGGGCGGGATCCACATTGGTGATCCCGAGGACGAAGCAGACCGCGGAATTGGCCGCCGATCCCCGCCCCTGGCAGAGAATGCCGCGGGATCTCGCAAAGCACACGATGTCGTGGACGGTCAGGAAATAGGGGGCGTAGCCGAGCTCGGCGATGAGCGCCAGTTCGTGACGGATCTGGGCGACCACCTTGGGCGGAGCGTCCTCGCCGTAACGTTCCCGGAGCCCCTGCCAGATGCGCCGCTCGAGCTCCTGCTGCGGAGAGCGCCCCCGCTCGCACACCCGCACGGGATAGTCGTAGGCGAGCTGGTCCAGGGAAAAGCGGCAGCGTTCCAGGATCTCGAGACCGGCGGCCAGCGCCTCGGGATGGCCGGCGAACAGCCGGGCCATTTCCGCCGGGGTCTTGAGATGCCGTTCCGCGTTCGCGAACAGCCGTCCGCCGGCTTCCTCGATGGTGCAATGCTCGCGGATGCAGGTCAGCACCTCCTGCAGCCGGCGCCGTTCCGGTACATGATAATGGACATCGTTGGTGGCCAGCAGCGGCACCTTGCGGGCGGCGGCGAGCGCTGCCAGCGCTTCCATCCGCGCCGCATCGTCGCCGCGACGAAGATGGTGGAGCACCAGCCACAACCGCCCCCGCCAATGGCCGGCGAGCTCGCCGAGCAGCTCGGCGAAGGCGGCATCGGGCCGCTCGGGCGGCAGGATCGCCAGGAGCTGCCCCTCGGCATGGGCCAGCACATCCGCGAGCCGCAGATGGCACTGCCCCTTGGGTGCCCGCCGCTTGCCCAGGGTCAGCAGGGTCGACAGGCGGGCATAGGCGGCACGGTCGCTCGGCCAGCAGAGCAGCGAAGGGGCGTCCTCGAGATCGAGCCGCACCCCCGGCAGAAAGCGCAGGCCGAGCTCCCTGGCCTTGACATGGGCGCGCACCAGACCGGCGAAACTGTTGCGGTCGGTGAGCGCCATGCCGGCGAGACCGAGGGCCTGTGCCTGCTCGACCAGCTCCTCGGGATGCGAGGCACCGCGCAGGAAGGAGAAATTGGAGGTCACCTGGAGCTCGGCGTAGGCGGACATGGCGGCTCAGGTGAAACTTCCGTGCAGCTTCCAGCGGGGAGGAAGAGGCTCGCCGTACCCCCCCTCGCGGAAGACCCAGAACGCCATCCCCTCGGCGGTGACGATCCGGTAATAGTCGCGCAGGCGGGCGTTCGCGTCTTCCGGTCGCCACCATTCCGGCAGGATGCGCTCGGGCCCCTCGGCATGACGGATGCGCAGAGACCGTCCTTCGAACTCGACCAGCCGGGGCGGCCCGTCCGGCACCGTCGCCACCACCCGCAGCGGCAATGGCCGTGCCCGCAGGCGCAGGGGACGCGGATTGGCGGCGAGCCAGCGTCCCGCCGCCGGCTCCGCACCGCCCTCGAGCAGCCGCACCGCCCGTTCGGGAAGATGGCTCTCCACCGGTTCGGGACGTACCACCCGCGCACCGCCGAGGCGCTGGCGCAGGATCTCGACCAGCCGCGCGAAGGATGCGCCCGCCTCCGGCCCGGCGAGATCCACCTGCCCGGCGGCCAGGGGTTCGGTCCGGCGAGCCTCGAGCAGCATCAGCTCGATGCCGAAACCGGGATCGAGATGCTCCCGTTCCAGACGCAGCCGGAAGAGATGCTCCAGATCCCCGGCATCCCGCAGCGCCCGACCGGTCCCGAGCCCGATCTCCCGCACCATGCCGTCGAGACGCAGGAGCCGCAGCCGCAGCTCGCGCGTCCCCCGTCCGGCTCCCTCGAGCTGCCGGCAGAGATCGCCCAACAGCCGGCCGAGCGCAGCCTCGATATCGGCCCGGCGCCCCACCGGCTCGGCGAAGACGAGGCGGGCGACGAAGCGCCGCGGCTCCGGCAGCGGTACGAAGGGATCCTCGCCCGCCCCCAGCATGGCATCCAGCCGGGCTGCGAGCAGTTCCCCGAAACGCAGCAGGAGGGAAGCGCGCGGCAGCCGGGCGAGTTCGCCGATCCGACGAAAGCCCAGCCGCCGCAGCCGCGCCCGCAGCTCGGGCTCGAGACGCAGGGCGGCCAGCGGCAGGGCCTCGAGAAGTTCCCGGGCCCGGCGTCCCGGAAGGACCCCGCCCGCACCGAAACGTGCCCAGGCCCAGGCCCCGAGCGCGCCATCGGCGATGGCGAGACGGGGGCTGTAGCCGAGGCGCCCGAGGCGGCCGCGAAGATCCTCGAGAAGTCCCGCCTCGCCGCCGAACAGATGGGCGCATCCGGTGATGTCGAGCAGCGTGCCGTCCGCGCCATCGACCGCCACCAGCGGGGTGTAGCGACGACACCAGTGGGCGAGGCCCTCGAGGGCGGCGGCATCGGCCGCCGGCTCGGCCGGGCGGGCAACCAGCCCGGGCAGGATGGCATGGGCATCGGCGAGCCCCATGCCGGGGCGGATCCCCCATCGCCGTGCTGCCGCATCGGCCGCCACCACCCGCTCCCGGCCGGCCCGGGCGGCGAACAGGACGAAGGG
>JALSRW010000006.1 GCA_026984595.1 Alphaproteobacteria bacterium | reverse complement strand
TCGCCTCCCCCTCGCCGGCGTCGCCCTGCTCCGGTTCCGCGGTCGGCGCCTCCGCCTTCGCCTCGGCGGCCAGGGCATCGAGCAGGCGGCGCACCAGCGCCTTGCGCATGCGGGCGACGACGGCGTTGTTCTGCAGGGTCTCGCGGCTCACGTTGAGCTGCAGATCCTCGCTGTCCACCACCCCCGAGACGAAGCGCAGATAGCGCGGCAGCAGGGTCTCCAGCGCATCGGTGATGAACACCCGCCGCACATAGAGCTTGACCCCGTGGCGCCGGCGCGGATCGAGGATGTCGAAGGGGCGCAGGCTGGGGACGAACAGCAGGGCGGTGTAGGACAGCACGCCCTCGGCGGTGAAATGGACCCGCAGCCAGGGATCGTCGAAGGCATGTGCCACATGATGGTAGAATTCGCGGTACTGCGCTTCGGTGATCTCGCTCCTGGGCCGGGTCCAGAGCGCACTGGCGGTATTGATCTGGCGCGGCTCCTGCGCCGCGGTGCCGGTGTCGCCGGGCTCGGGGCGGATCTCGAGCAGGATCGGGAAGGTGATGTGGTCGCAATAGCGCCGCACGATGCCCTCGATGCGATCGGCATCGAGGAACTCCCGCGCATCCTCCTTGAGATGGAGGGTGACGGCGGTGCCCCTGGGCGGCAGTTTCTCGGCCTCCTCGACGGTGTAGCCGCTGCGGCCGTCGGAGGCCCAGACCCAACCCCGTTCCTCCCCCGCCTTCCTCGACAGCACCACCACCCGGTCGGCGACCATGAAGGCGGCATAGAAGCCCACGCCGAACTGGCCGATGAGGTTGAGATCCCGTTCCGGCGCACCCTCGAGCTGCTCCAGGAAGCGGGCGGTGCCGGAGCGGGCGATGGTCCCCAGATTGGCGATCAGATCCTCGTGGTCCATGCCGATGCCGTTGTCGCGCACGGTCACCAGGTTCTTGGCACGGTCGACCAGGATGTGGATGCGCAGCTCGGGATCCTCTCCGAGGAGTTCGGGCTCGCTCAGGGATGCGTAGCGCAGCCGGTCGCAGGCGTCGGAGGCGTTGGAGACCAGCTCGCGCAGGAAGATCTCGCGCTCGCGGTAGAGCGAGTTGACGACGATATCGAGTACGCGGCCGACTTCCGCCTCGAAGGGCCGGAGGGTGTCCTGCATCGACGGCGCTCCGCTTTCTGCGAACCCGGATCACTCTGCCGCGGATTTGGGTATGCCCGCCCCCGGCTTCAAGCGGCCGGCGCCCCCGCCCGGACGCGCGGAAGCCGCGCCGAAGCGCGGCTTCCCATCTTGTGCGCCACGGCCCGCAGGCCGTGCACTTGTTAACGTCTGGACCCCAAAGCACGTTCACTTCTATGGTTTCGGCATTCTTCCGTCAACCTCCGCCTCGTTCAGGATCGACCATGCCTTCTTCGCTCCGCCTAGGTATCGACATCGGCACCAACTCCATCGGCTGGGCGCTGTTCGCCCTCGACGAACAAGGAAATCCCCAGCGACTTCTCGATGCGGGCGTCCGCATCTATTCGAGTTCCCGCGAGCCCAAGACGGAAGACCCACTCGGAAAGGCGCGACGGGAAGCTCGCCAGGCCCGCCGCCAGCGCGATCGCCGCCTGCAGCGCAAACGGAGGGTCTTGGCGGAGCTCGTCCGGCTCGGACTGATGCCGGCGGATCCTTCCGAGCGTAAGCAGCTCGAACATCTCGATCCTTATGAGCTGCGCGCCCGGGCTCTCGATGCGCCGTTGCCGCCCCACGCGCTGGGCCGCGCGCTCTTCCACCTCGCTCAGCGTCGCGGGTTCAAGTCCAACCGGATCGCCGGAGACGAGGACGAGAAGGGCAAGGTTCGCGAGAGCATCGAGGCACTGAAACGTGAGCTCGACGCTGCGGGTGCCCGGACCCTCGGTCGATACTGGTACCAGAGACTGCGGAACGGGGAGCGAGTGCGGGGATCGTTCTGGACCGAGCGAACGATGCTGGAAGAGGAATTCCGGGCGATCGTCGAGGCCCAAAAGAGAATGCAGCCGGGGCTCGCAGCGACGCTCGACCGCGCGCTCCAGGGTGAAAGCTGCCTGTTCGGTCGGATCTTCCATCAGCGCCCCCTCAGGCCTCAGAAGACGGGTGTATGCACCATCGACGGATGCAGCCCGCGGGCGCCCTGGGCACATCCCCTGGCCCAGCAGTTTCGTATCTTGCAGGATCTGACGAACCTGCGGGTGCGGGTTCCGCCCGAGCCCGCATTTCGCCCGCTCTCTCGGGACGAGTTCTCGAGACTCCTCGGCGAACTGTCGAGGCGCAAGGAGTTGAAGTTCGACCGCATGCGGCGTCTGCTCGGACTTCCCGGCGACGCCCGTTTCAATTTCGAAAGCGAAGTTCGCAACAAGATCGAAGGCGACCGCACGGCGAGCATCCTCGGTGCGAAAAAGATCTTTGGCGCACACTGGCACCGCCTGTCCCTCGACCAGCGGCAGGAGATCGTCGAACGGCTCCTCGGAGAAGCAGAAGAAGCGGAGATCGTGCGTTTCGGTCGATCCCTCGGTCTCGAGGAAGCCGGTGCAAGGGCTCTCGCGGCCACGCGTCTTCCCCAAGGGCATTGCCATCTCGGGCTCCCGGTTCTGCGGGCGATCGTCCCCATCATGCGCGACCAGGGTCTGGGCTATGCGGAGGCGGTGAAGGAAGCAGGCTACCACCACTCGGATCTCGCGGAGAAGGCGGGACGGCACCGCCTTCCCTACTACGGCGAGGTGCTGCGCCGCTGGTGTCTGCCCGGACAGGACGACACGCTGCCATCGGAGGAGCGCGAATTCGGGCGGATCGCGAACCCTACCGTGCATGTCGGGCTCAACCAGCTCCGCAAGCTCGTGAACGCGATCATCGACAGATACGGGACACCCGCGGAGATCCACGTCGAACTGGCTCGGGAGCTCAAGCTCGGACGTGAACGGAAACGGCGGATCGAGCGGAAACAGGCGCGGGACGCGGCACGCAACCGCGAGGCCGACGCGGCCATGCGTGAGGCGGGATTCGACCCCGAGACAATGGGCACGGGCAGCCGCACCGAAAACCGCCGGCGCTACCGACTGTGGCTGGAGCTGGACGAGACCGGACCACAGCGGCGCTGCTGCCCCTATTCGGGGCGGCCGATCGGCATCCGCGCGCTGTTCTCGAACGAGGTGGAGATCGAGCACATCCTGCCCTTCGCCCGCACCCTCGACGACAGCATGGCCAACAAGACCGTGGCCTTCCGCGAGGCGAACCGCGACAAGGGCGAGCGCACTCCCTTCGAGGCCTTCGGATCGAGCCCTACGATCGGCGGTCGCCGGTACGAGTGGGAGGGCATCGCCCAGAGGGCGAGCCGCATGCCCGACAACAAGAGCTGGCGCTTCGCATCGGACGCAATGGACCGTTTCGAGAAGGCAGGCGATTTTCTCGATCGTCAGCTCACCGACACGACCTATTTCGCCCGTCTCACGCGTATCTATCTGCAATCCCTCTACAGGCGCGAAGACGGTGATCGCGTGGTCGCCATTCCGGGCCGGTTGACGGCATTGCTTCGCCGCAAATGGGGGCTCGACGGGCTGCTCGCCGAAGGCAACCGGAAGAATCGGGAAGACCACCGCCACCACGCCATCGATGCCGCGGTAGTGGCTTGCACCGATCGGCGAAGTCTGCAGGCGCTTGCCCGCGCGGACGAGCGCGGCAGGCAACGGATCGTGATCTCTCCGCCCTACGAGGGGTTCCGCGAGGAGCTGGCTCGCCGGCTCGCCGGGATGATCATCAGCCACAAGCCGGAACATGGCATCGCCGGCAGGCTCCACGAAGAAACCGCCTACGGCGCCACCTCCGTGGTCAACGAAAAGGGCACGCCCTGCTACGTGGTCCGTTGGCCGATCGAGAAGTTCAGGAGCGAACGACATCTCGACCAGGTGCGCGATCCACATCTCCGGCGCCGGCTGAAGGAACATGTCGCCGAGCGGATGGCGGCCGGGCAGAAGTTCGAGGAAGCGCTGGCGTCCTTCAGGGATGCCAATGGCAGATCGGTCCGCCGCCTGCGCGTTCTGGTACCGTTCGACCCGGACAGCCTGGTGGGCATCCCCAACGGCCTGCCGGAACCTTTCAAATACTACCCGACGGGAACGAACGCGTATCTGGATGTGCTGGAGTTGCCCGACGGCCGGTGGGTCGGTCGGGCTGTCTCGGTGTTCGAGGCCAATCGCCTGGCGATGAGCTCCGACGCACAGCCGCCCTGGAAACCGGCGTATCCCGCGGCGCGACGGGTGATGCGGCTGCACAAGGACGATCTCGTGGCCGTCGAGCGAGACGGGCGGACCGAAATCATGAAGGTACTCCAAGTTTGGCGAGACGGGCGGGTTGTGCTCGCCTCTGCTCGCGAAGGCGGCAAGTCGGAATCACGAGCAGTGGATCGGCCATCCGCGTCAACCTTTCCGAAACTTCGTCTGCGTAAGGTGGCCGTCGATATTCTCGGCAGGCTGAAGGATCCGGGGTTCGCGGATGCTCGGAAGGGTCGTGGAGATCGGCAGCGACAACCGCCATCTGTCGGTGGACAGGGGCCATCTCCTGATCCGCGGGCCGGATGACGAGAAGCACAGGATTGCCCTCGAGGATGTCGCGGTTCTGATCTGCAACGCCCACGGCCTAACCTGTTCGGTGAACCTGGTGCGACGGCTGGCAGAACGCGGCGCGGTGGTGGTCTTCTGCGGCAGTAACCATCTGCCGGTGGCCTGGACCTTGCCGGTCGTCGGACACCACGAGCAGAGCGGCCGCATGCGGGCGCAGCTCGCCGCCACGCCCGCCCTGCGAAACCGTCTCTGGCAACGGCTGGTGCGTGCCAAGATCGAGAACCAGGCTGCGGTGCTGGAGGCAGTCGGGCAGGTTGGTGCAGCGCTGGAGGCGATGTCCCGGAGGGTCAGACCGGGCGATCCCGACAATCTCGAAGGACTTGCGGCCCAGCGATACTGGCCGCTGCTGTTCGGCGAAGGATTTCGCCGCAATCCCGACGGAGAGGGTGCCAACGCACTCTTGAACTGGGGCTACGCGGTGCTGCGCAGCGCCGTGGCGCGGGCGGTGGTCGGAGCCGGGCTGCATCCCACGCCGGGCATCCATCACCGCAGCGCCGTCAACCCGATGTGTCTTGTCGACGACGTCATGGAGCCGTTCCGTCCGTTCGTCGACCTCGCCGTTCGACGCCTCCTCGAGGACGGAAACGAGCAGGTGGATCCTCGAAGCAAGGCGCGTCTGGTCGCAGTTCTCTACGCCGATCTCGAGGTGCAAGGCGCGACCAGCCCGATCCTGGTCTGTTTGGAAAGGCTGGCGGCGTCGTTGGCCCGGAGTTTCCGGGATGGACGCGTACGGCTGGCTCTGCCGCATCCGCCCACGGCGCTGGAACTCGCCGCCCTCGGGCGCGAGACATGCTGAGCGGGTATCGGCTGATGTGGCTTCTGGTGATGTTCGATCTGCCGGTGGGCACGAAGAAGGAACGCAAGGCGGCCACGGATTTCCGCAAGTTCCTCCTCGATCAGGGGTTCGAGATGGCCCAGTTCTCGGTGTATCTGCGTTTCTGCGGCTCGAAGGAACAGGCGGAGACCTACGTCAAGCGGATCCGCAAGGCGGTGCCGTCCAAGGGGCAGGTGAGCGTGCTCCGGTTCACCGACAAGCAGTACGAGGGGATGT
The DNA here is from genome assembly GCA_026984595.1 of Alphaproteobacteria bacterium. GTDB lineage: Bacteria > Pseudomonadota > Alphaproteobacteria > Geminicoccales > Geminicoccaceae > JALSRW01. Next base: position 219 of record JALSRW010000006.1, on the reverse strand, counting down.
GGTGCTTCGTCGGCGGCAGCGGGCACCGTCCGAAAAGCCCCGGCCAGTACGTTCTCTTCTGACGTTTCCGGCGCGGTACGGGAGAGAAAAAAGGCCCTGAATCAGGGCCTTCAGAGGGGGGTGAGTGTAGCGGCTGCTGCTTTGGGGTCCAGCCGCAACGGGTCGTGCTGGCTGGATACAGTGCAGCCGAGTGTAGCGGCTGCTGCTTTGGGGTCCAGC
>JALSRW010000005.1 GCA_026984595.1 Alphaproteobacteria bacterium | reverse complement strand
GGCAGGCCCTTCGGGATGGCGGGGGGGCGGCAGAGGCTCCAGCCGATACCGCCCGAGGCCCATGCTGGTGGCCTTGCCGGCGTGCAGGAACCGGCCGCGCCAGAGAAACGGCCAGAGCGCTTCGGCACCCCGGAGATCGAGATCGAAGCGGCCGACCAGTCCGCCCATCCGCAGCAGCGTCCCCTGGCGTGCCGAACGGCGGATCTGCTCCTTCCACTCGAGTATCGGGCGCTCCACCCGCAGGCCGTCGGCGAGCGCGCGAAGCGCGCGGAAATCGAGGGCGAGCGGGGCGTCGCCATGGTATCGCGCCAGCAACGACTGGCGCCGCACGACACTCGTTACGAAGCTCCCCACGGTGAACCGTTCGGGGCCGAGGAGCATGCCGTCGCGGCGCATCCGAAGCGGCGTCTCGAGCACGACGCGGACGCGTTCGGGTGCCGGCGGCACCGATACCGGGAAGGGCTCGGGAAGGCGCAACTGCCCGTTCGCATCGAGACAGGAGATGCCCCGCTCGCCCCTCGGGTCGCGCAACTCGACGCCGACGAGTGCGAGCCTTCCGCGGCCCGGGCCGATTCCCCGGGCGGCGGCTTCCTCCACCGCCCGCAGGAAATAGACCGCGGCTTCACGGGTTTTCCGACCGATCAGCACGAGACGCAGCGTGAAGGGATCGCCCGGTGCGAGCCTGCAGGGAGTCGGCGTACGGCAGTCGAGGACGAAGGGCTGGGGCGCCCGGCCGACCTTTCCGAGCAGCGGATCGGCTTCCGCCGCCCGCATCTCGAACAGGCGGGTGTAGAGGCAGCTCGCCTCGATGGCGCAGCCCTCGCAGGGCCGCAGGCGCATGATGCAGACGAGACGTTTCAACGCGTGGCCCACCGCTCCGCGCCAGGCGGAGCCCGCGAATTCCCGCAGGGCCACCTCGGTCTCCGCAACGAATCGCAGTTCGAGAATATCGAACGGAATCACGAAATGCTCTGACGATCGGACGTTTCGCTCCCGGAGCGAGGATAGGATAGAGGGGAAGGCGGTGTCCAGTGGGCAACCTTGCCGAGCGGGCAGTGGCTGCCGTGGGCAGGAAATGCCGGGAGTGGGCAGAAACTGCCCCGCCGCGGGCGGGCCGGAGAGGGCATGCCCGGGGATTTTGGTGGTTTTCACGCCTGGCACGAGAATTGCTCGATCTCCGTAGCAACCTTCGGGCGGACCCCGCCGGGCTGCCCGCCGGTCCCACGGAACCCGGGCCGGAAGTTCGCGGAAGGAATGGCGGATGTCGTCGGTCGTCGGTGAGAGCAACAGCCAGCGGCGCGCCCATCGCGTCGATCTGCCCATGGCCGTGGAGATCGGCGGCAGGACCTTCGTCGTCCACGACTGGTCGGTGGGCGGGCTGGCGATCGCCGATCCGGGAGATCTGCGTCTCGCGAAGGGAGAGACCCTGGAAGCGCGGCTGCGGATTCCGATGCGCGGGGCCAGTCTCGTCCTGCCGGTACGGCTGCGCGTCGTCGCCTGCGACGAAAGGATGGCCCGCTTCAGTTTCGTCGATCTCTCGCCGCGCAATCGGCGCATCCTCCGCCAATACATCGAACTCGGCGTCGAAGGTCGGCTCGACAATGTCGAGGATATGGTCTCTCTGCTGGTGCAGCCGGAACTTCCCTCGCCGATCGCCGACGCCCTGGTGTTGAGCGAAGCCGAACAGGAAGAACTGCATTGTGCCTTCAGGAAACGCGGATCGCTGGCCCTGTTGTTCGGGCTCCTGTTCATCATCGGGCTGGCGGCGACCCTGTTCTACAACACCGTCTATCGGGTCGAAGCTCTCGGCGTCGCTCTCGGGACGGTACGCACGGTGAGCGCCGGCGTCACCGGCGTCGTCACCGAGATGCGGGTGCGGGAAGGCGAGCCCGTGCGGAAGGGGGATCCGCTGTTCCGCCTCGACGACCGTGAGCTCACGATCGAGCTCGCCCGGCTCGATCGCGAGATCGCCCTGCTCGACGAACGGCTTCGGCTCGCGACCGGGAAGCCGGGACGGACCGCGCGCAGGGCGACCGGCGGGCCGGGAGAGCCGGCGGCCGTCCACGGGCGCCGGCTCAAGGCCGGACTGTTGCCGGTTCCCCTCGAGCTCCTGCGACGCCTGGCCGAGGCGCCGACGATCGGCATCGATGCCGCCCCCGAGAACAGGGGCCGGTCGGTCGATGCCGAGGAATCCACGCTGCTCGCGCTCGAGCGCGAAAGAATCCGGTTGCGCGCGGCACGGGAGAGGACCGCCCTGCAACTCGCCGCGCGCTCGGTGCGGGCGCCGGTGGCCGGCCGTGTCTACCGGATCGCCCGGCAACCGGGCGACCATGTCGGCCCGGAGGAGCCGGTGCTGCTGCTGGCCACCGACGGGCCGCCCCTGATCGTCGCCCGCCTCCGCCAGGAAGACACGCTGGATCTTGCGCCGGGCATGGAGGGGATGGTCGCCGTGCCGGCGTCCGGCCAACATTTTCCCGCCCGGATCCGCAGCATCGGTGCCACGCCGGTGAAGATCGACTTCACCTCCACCATGGAAGTGAGCCTCGGCGAGACCCTGATCACTCTGGAACCCCTGGATCCCGATCTCCGGCTCGAACCTTTCACGAGGGTCACCGTCTGGATCCGGACCTTCGATGTCGATCTCGCGTCATGACGAGATGTTTCGGGCGGCGCGAGGCGCTGCTTTCCCTGGTGCCGCCGCTGGTCACCTATTCCTCCCTTTCGCTTTTGATATTCTACTCGATGTGGCCCTATTTCTACTACGTCAAGGGCGAGCACCTGATCCTTCTCGGTGTGTTCAGCCTGTGGCGGTACGGCCTGCTGGCGGTCAACTATGTCCGCGCACTGATCTATGCGGGCTGCCGCTATCCGCGCCTGAAGCGGATGATCCAGGAGTTGCCGGAGGAGCGGCGGTACCCCTCCCGCATCTTCTTCGTGATCCTCGACTATCGTGAGGAACCCTGGATCACCCTCGAAACGATCCAGTCGGTCCTCTCCAATCTGGTCGACGTGCCCTGCCGGGCGACCCTGGTCGTTTCCACCGGTTGCGACGAGGACGACCGGATCGTGACCGCGGTGTACGAGGCGCATCCGGTGCGCGACAAGGTGGAACTCGTTCTCCAGCGGCAGCGACACGGCAAGCGGATCGCCATCGGCCATGCGTTGCGGGCGATCGCCCGCCGTTACGAGGACGAGCCCGACAGCATCACCGTGTTCATGGACGGCGATAGCTGGCTCGAGCCTTTCGTGTTGCGACGCTGCATTCCCTTTTTCGCGCGGTTTTCCCGGCTCGGCGCGCTGACCACCAACGAGGTCGCCCATCTGCACACGCGCTCGAGCTGGTACAAGCACTGGTTCAACCTGAAGTTCGGTCAGCGGCACGTACTGTTCCAGTCGCACGCCCTTTCCTGGAAGGTGCTGACGCTCACGGGCCGCTTTTCCGTCTTCCGTACCTCGATCGTCGTCGAGGAGGCGTTCATCCGGCGTATCGAAGCCGACCACATCCTCCACTGGCGTCACGGCAAGTTCCGCTTCCTGATGGGGGACGACAAGAGTAGCTGGTTCCATCTCCTGGAGCGGGGCTGGGACATGCTCTACCTGCCCGACGTCATCGTCCATTCGCTGGAAAGTCGTGACGGCGGCTTTCTTCCGGTCAGCATTTCCCTGATGCGGCGATGGTACGGCAACACGCTGCGCAACAACCCACGGGCGCTGGCGCTCGGGCCGCGCCGGACCGGCTATTTCATCTGGTACGCCCTCTTGGAACAGCGGCTCTCCATGTGGACGCCGCTGGTCGGTCTGGTGGGCACGACCCTGCTCACCCTCACCCGTTCCTTCGTCTATCTTCCCTTCTATCTGGGCTGGGTCCTGGCGGTGCGCAGTCTCCAGATGACGGCCATCGCCCTGTGGGGGCACCCCGTCAGCCACCACACGGTGCCGTTGATGCTCTACGGCCAGTGGGTGGGCGCGCTGGTCAAGATTCACGCCTGGTACCATCTTTCCGATCAGTGCTGGTCCAAGGGAAGTTGCAGTCAGGAGGTGTGCGCGGCGGGCCTCGACTGCAGGTTCGCGAAATGGCTGCCTTCCTGGTGCATGACGATCGCCTGCGGCATGTTCCTGTTTTCCCTGGCGGTGGCACAGGGAGCACTGAGGCTTCCCTCCCCCCTCTTCCTCCGCACGCTGCTGCTCGGGGGTTGAGACGGGCGGAGGCCGGCCCATCGTGTCGGTTCTCGACGGGAAGGGGGCGCTGCCCCTATAAGGGCCGTTCCGGGCCGTCGCGCAGGAACCTCGGAGAGCGGCGCGGAATCGGCAAAAAACCCGAATGGAGGCTGAACATGAAAAGAGCGGTGGTGGCCTTGGGCCTGTTGACGTTCGCCGGGGTGCCGCCGGCGATCGGCGGCGATCTCTCGCAGGAGCGGATCGCGCAGATCCTGGCGATGAGCCCGGCCGAGATGGCGACGAGTGGTGCCTGGGTCAGCGCCGCCTATGATCGCCTGATGGGCTATCTGAACGGCATCGAGGATGCGGAGATGCGGAGCCTCGTGCTGGACATGCTGACGGCACCGCGATCGGCCGTGTTCGACGCCGAAGCCCCGCCCGAGGCACTGCGCACCGCACCCGCCACCGGTGGTCCGGGGCATCACCACGATCCCGGTGGCCTGGCTTCCCATCTCGTCGAGAATATCGAGATCGCCCTCGGCTGGGTGCAGGCCATGGAAAACGTGCCGGCCGTCCGCGATGTCGACCGCGATCTCGTCATCGCCGAACTCGCCCTGCACGACTGGGCCAAGGTCTGGTACGCCTGGGACGAAAAGACCGGCAAGGTCCGAAAGCCCGACTGGTACCCGGCATCCTGGGGCGGCAAGGACGGCATCGCCCGCTGGGGCTGGATGGGCGAACATGGCGCCGTCCTCTATGCCGAGCTCCTGAAGCGGGACGCTCCGCGAGATCTTCTGTTCGGGACCGCGGCCGCGCATTTCGATCCATGGTGGGATGCCGAGGTCACCAATGCCGAGGGCAAGGCCGAAGGGCTCGACGCGGCGCTCGCCGAAGCGGCCGAATATGCGGGTGTGCCGGCACCGAAGATCGATCGCACCCGGCTGCGGCAGGAGTGGTTCTTCGCGACATACAGTGACGGGAGCTGGTCCTTCTCCCACTATGTCGCCGGCAAATCCGCCCATCGCTGGATCCGCGAAGTAGCGGCCGACAACGGCATCGATCCCGAATCCCCCGAGGCCGCGAGGCTCGCCTGGTTCGTCCTCACCCGCATCTCCGATTTCCGTCTCTACCGCATCTACCAGGACTCGGACTTTTCCGAGGAGGCGGTGAAAGCGGTGATCCACGATATTCTGGTCGATTCCTCGGCCTACGAGATCGACTGAGCGAGAACGGGAGGGACGGTGGCATCGTCCCTCCCTTTTCCCGGTGCCGTCGCCCCTCTATGCTGCTCGCCGCAGCGCCCGAGCGCGAGAGAGGCATGGCGATCGCTCCCGACGCATCCATCGTCGTTCTCACCGGAGCCGGCATCTCCGCCGAGTCCGGGCTCTCCACCTTTCGCGGTGCCGGCGGGCTCTGGGAGGGCCACCGCATCGAGGAGGTCGCGACGCCCGAGGCCTTCGCCAGGAACCCCGAGCTGGTTCACCGGTTCTACAACCTGCGTCGCCGCCAGCTCTTCGATCCGGCGATCCGGCCCAACGCCGCGCATCGGGCGCTCGCCCGTCTCGAGCGGGAATGGTCCGGCGACTTCCTGCTGATCACCCAGAACGTGGACAATCTCCACGAGCGGGCGGGAAGCCGCCGGCTGGTGCACATGCACGGTGAGCTCGCGAAGATCCGCTGCACCTTCTGCGGCGATGTGCGGGAATGGGCGGAGGAACTCTCGGTCGCCACGAGCTGTCCCGCCT
>JALSRW010000004.1 GCA_026984595.1 Alphaproteobacteria bacterium | reverse complement strand
GGCGCGGGCGCTGGAGCGCCCGACCCGCCTCGTGCTCCTGGAAAGCCCCGGCAATCCGACCCTCGAGCTGGTCGACATCGCCGCCGTCGCGCGGCTGGCCCATGCCGCCGGTGCGCGGGTGATCGTCGACAATGTGCTGGCCACCCCGCTCCTGCAGCGGCCCCTCGCGCTCGGTGCGGACATCGTGGTCTATTCCGCCACCAAACATATCGACGGCCAGGGCCGCTGCCTCGGTGGGGTGATCCTGAGCGATCGCCGGTTCCACGAAAAGAAACTGGTGCCCTATCTCAAGCATACCGGTCCGGCGCTGAGCCCGTTCAATGCCTGGGTGCTCCTCAAGGGTCTCGAGACCCTGCCACTGCGGGTGGCGGCCCAGAACGAGACCGCCGGCAGGCTCGCCGCCTTTCTGGAAGCCCATCCGGCGGTCGAACGGGTGCTCTATCCCGGGCTCGAGAGCCATCCCCAGCACCGTCTCGCCCGCCGCCAGATGCAGGGCGGCGGCACGGTGCTTGCCTTTCGCACGGGCGGCGGCAGGGAGCGGGCCTTCGCCGTGCTCGACCGCCTGCGGCTGATCGCGATCTCCAACAATCTCGGCGATGCCAAGAGCCTCGCCACCCATCCCGCCAGCACCACCCACTCCCGCATTCCCGAAGCCGAGCGGCTGACGATGGGCATCACCGAGGATCTGATCCGCGTCTCGGTGGGCCTCGAGGAGGCCGAGGATCTGATCGCCGATCTCGACCGGGCACTCGCAGCATGACCACGCTCGAAGGTTTCGATCCGACCCCCTGGCTGGGCCGCAGCCGCAGGATCGCGGCCCGTCTCGATGCCTTTCCGGCGGCGGCGCTGACCGCCGCCCTCGATCGCAGCGATCCGCCCGGGGAGGGCGCGCCGCTGCCCCCTTTCTGGCATCATCTCTACGCGCCGGAGCCGGTGCGGGCGGCGGATACCGGACCCGACGGCCATCCCCGCCTCGGCCTCTTCCTGCCGGAGGTGCCGCTGCCCCGCCGCATGTGGGCGGGCGGTCGTCTGCACATCCAGCGCCTGCCCAGGATCGGACAGAGCCTGGTCCGGACCTCGACCATCCGGGCGATCACGCCGAAGCGGGGTCGCTCGGGATCCCTGGTCTTCGTCCTCCTCGAACACCGCTTCACCGATGATGCCGGCGAGCTCTTCGTCGAGGAGCAGGACATCGTCTATCGTGAGCCGCGACCGCTGGCGGCGGATGCCGCGCCCTGGCGGATGCCGGTGCCGGCACGGGCGAGCCGCGATTGGACGCCTGATGAAGTGCTGCTGTTCCGCTACTCCGCCCTCACCTACAATGGCCACCGGATCCATTACGATCTGGCCTATGCGCGGGAGGTCGAGGGCTATCCGGGCCTGGTCGTCCACGGACCGCTGCTGGCGACATTGATGCTCGATCTGCTGCGCGACACCTGGCCCGAGGCGCGTCTCGTCCGCTTCTCCTTCCGCGCCCTGCGGCCGCTGTTCGCCGGCCGGCCGCTGCAGGTGGCGGTATTGGCCGAGGGCGCGCGGCCCGAGCGGGTGACGCTGGTGACGACCGGCGATACAGGCCAGCTCGCCATGCGGGGCGAGGCCGAACTGGCCTGGCCCTGAGCCTGCGGGCGACCGCCATGGCCGTGCCACCGCTGCGCCGTCTCCCGATCCCGATTCTGGCCGGCCTGTTCGAGCTGATCACCTTGGCGAGCGGAACGATCGGGCTTCTGCTGCTGCTCTCGCTGCCCCGCCTCGAAGGAAGCCTGACCCTCGAGGGGATCGAACGGCCGGTCTCCATCACCCGCGATCGCTTCGGCATCCCGACCATCGACGCCGCGAGCGAGGCGGATGCCTATTTCGGGTTGGGCTTCGTCCACGCCCAGGACCGGCTGTGGCAGATGGAGTTCCATCGGCGCCTCGGGCAGGGGCGCCTCGCCGAGATCGTGGGAGCGGCAGCGGTTCCCACCGACCGGATGCTGCGCACCCTCGGCCTCTACCGCCGCGCCGAAGCCGACTTCGCCGCCCTCGATGCGGCCAGCCGCGGGCTGGTGGAGGCCTATGTGGCGGGGGTCAACGCGGCCATCGCCACCCGGGCAGTGCTGCCACCCGAATTCCTGCTGTTCGGCATCCGTCCCGAACCTTGGCGGCCCGCCGACAGCCTGGTCTGGGCCCGGGTGATGGCCCTCGATCTCGAAAACGACTGGCGCCAGGAGCTGCTGCGGGCGCGCCTCCTGGAGGCGCTGGGGCCCGAGCGCTACGCCGATCTCTGGCCATCGGCAGAAGACCGGCAGGCGGCCCTGCGGGAGCCGGACGACGGCGGCGGCTGGAGCGCCCTGTACGCTGCCCTCGCGACTTCCCTGCCACCCTTCGGCGCGGAGGGCGGCGCCTCCAACGGCTGGGCGGTGGCTCCCGGCCGCAGCCGCAGCGGCGCACCCCTTCTGGCCAATGATCCGCATCTCCGCCTGCAGGCCCCCGGTCTCTGGTATCTGGTCCGGCTCCGATTCCCCGGTCTGGAGATCACCGGGGCGACCCTGCCGCCCCTCGGAGTGGTGGTGATCGGCCGCAACCGTGACATCGCCTGGGGCTTCACCGCCACCGGTGCCGACACCCAGGATCTGTTCCTCGAAGAGCTCGATGCGGCGGGCCGGCGTTATCGCACACCCGCCGGCTGGGCCGAGCTGACCCGACGCCTGGAGACCATCGCCATCCGGGGTGAGAAGCCGATCCTTCACGAGATCCGCGAGACCCGGCACGGGCCGCTGATCTCCGATCTCGTGCCGGCCGGCCGGCTGGCCGGGGACAACCGCGCTCTCGCCCTCGCCTGGACGGCGCTGCGGGGCGAAAACCGCACCGTGGCCGCCGGGCTGGCACTGGCCCGGGCAGCCAACTGGCAGGAGGCGCGCGCCGCCCTCGAACGCTTCGACAGCCCGGCGCAGAACCTCCTCTATGCCGATCGCGAGGGCCGCATCGCGCTTCGCGTGGTCGGCCGCGTGCCGAGGCGCGGAGCCGGCGACGGAACCCTGCCGGTGCCGGGCTGGGATGATGCGTACGACTGGCGGGGAACGGTTCCCTTCGCCGAGCTGCCGGAGATCCTCGACCCCGCCTCGGGACGGGTGGTCAATGCCAACGAGCGCATCGGCGATGCGCGCCAGAGCAGCCTGCTCGCCCGCTTCTGGCCGGCGCCCCTGCGCGCCGGGCGTATCCGCAGCCTCCTGGATGCCCGCCCGGAGATCGATCTCGCCCGCATGCAGCGCATCCAGCTCGACATCCGCTCCGGACTGTTCCCCCTCTTTCGCGACTGGCTGCTGGCGGCGCGACCGCGGGACGCCGGAGCGCGGGAGCTCCGCGCGGCCCTCGAGGCATGGGACGGAGAAATGGACATGACGCGCCCCGAGCCCCTGTTCTTCGCCGCCTGGTACCGCGCACTCGCGGAACACGTCTATGCCGACGAGCTGGGCGCGATGTTCCCGGCCTACCGCGATATCCGGCCGGATTTCATGCGGCGCGTGTGGATCGAGAAGAGGGGATGGTGCGACGATGTGCGCACGGCCGTCCGGGAAGACTGCGAAACCGCCAGCAGCCGGGCCTTCGCTGCCGCATTGGCAGCGCTGCGCGAGCGCCAGGGCGAGGAGTGGCGAAACTGGCGCTGGGGCCGTGCCCATCCGGCCCGCCTCGTCCATCCTCTGCTCGGCGAGGCTCCCCTCCTCGGGCGGCTTTTCGGCTGGCAGCCGCCGAGCCCCGGCGGAGCGACCACGGTCGATGTCGGCCGCTGGTGGCCGAGCAGCCCGTTCGCCAGCGTGCACGGCCCGGGGCTGCGCATGATCGCCGATCTGTCCTCGCCCCGCGAGGTGCTGTTGATCACCGCCAGCGGCCAGTCGGAGCATCCCTTCTCGCGCCATTACGATGATCTGAGCCGGCTGTGGCTGGCCGGCGCTTACCTGCGTCCGGCGAATGTCCCGGCCGATGCCCGGAAGCCGGTTCTGCGGCTCTACCCTGCGGCCGGTGGCAACTATGAGTTGAAGCCTTGAGCGGCTAGAGCTATGCTCTTCGCACACCCACTGCGTGAGGCGACCATGTTCGCCAGCGAACTTTCCAGTTTCGGCTCCCGACTGCGCTCCCTGCGGCAGGCAAAGGGCCTCAGCCAGGTCGAACTGGCACGACGGATCGGGCGCCATCAGACGGTGATCGGCCCCTATGAGCGGGGCGAATACATGCCGCCGCAGCCGATCGTCGAGAAACTCGCCGCCGCCCTCCAATCGAGCCCCGAATACCTGCTCTTCGGCCGCTCGCCCCAGCGCCCCCAGATTCCGTTGATCGGCGCTCTCGGCCCGGGCGGACTGGTAGCCGCTCGGCGCGATTCCCATCCGTTGGTGGCGCTGCGCAGCGAGCAGTTGCTGGCGGTGCAGATCGAGGATGACAGCATGGCCCCGCCATACCGTCCGGGCTGGATGGCGCTGGTGCTCGCCCAGGAAACCGGAAGGCCGGAGCAGTTCCTCGGTCGGGACGTTCTGGCCGAGCTCGCCGATGGGCGCCTCTTTCTGCGCCGGCTGTTGCCCGCTGCCCGTGAGCACCGGTTCGACCTCGCCGCCTACAACGGGCCGGTCCTGGCCGCGGCGCGGGTCGCCCGGGCACGTCTCGTGATCGGCTGTGTGGACCGCGAGGGAATCGTCGCCTGATCCCGGGCGGCATCGAGAGGAACTCCTACGGTTGATGGGATTTTCTCTTTTTGCTGGAAGTTTAAAAAGTCGCGGGTATTTTAACCAAATGTAGGTAGCATCCTAGCGGTGGCCAACAGCAAAGGTGCAGTCTCAGCCCCCCAAGCCCATTCGTGCGTGGAGATCCCGATCCATGACGCAGCTCGCAAACAAGATCGCCGGTCGCGGCACCGGAGGGAGGAGCAGAGCCCTCGACGTCGATCACTTCGTCAGCCTGCGCATCCGCCAGCGGCGGATCATGCTGGGCCTCACGCAGCAGCAGATGGCCGAACTGATCGGTGTCACCTATCAGCAGGCGCACAAGTACGAGACGGGCATCAACCGGATCTCGGCCGGGCGCCTCTACCAGATCGCCAAGGCCCTCGGAGTCGACATCGGCTACTTCTTCGAGGATGTGGAACCGACCAGGGCTCGCGTCACCCGCGAGCAGGAGCTGATGCCGCAGCAGCGGATGCTCCTGGAGCTGGCCCGCAACTTCGCCAACATCCAGAACCGCAAGCACCAGGAAGCGGTCTGCAATCTCGCGCGGGCCCTGGCCAGCGCGGAGCAGAGCGGCGCCAAATAAGCTTCTCGGCGGGTGCCCTCACGGACACCGGTCACGATTGCCCGGCAGCGCCGGGCGATGTTTTTCCCGTGCCGAGCAGCTCGGCCGCCCGTCCAACGACCCGCCTCGTCTCTTTCCACAGCGGCATGGCCGCGACTTCTTCCGGCGTGAACCAGGCCAGTTCCGCGGCATCGCTGGCCGCTTCGCCGGCCCCGCCCACGGCCCGACCGGTCACCTCGATCAGCGTATAGTGATAGGCAATCCGTCCCTCTTCGTCGCGCTCGATGAGATCCACCACATCGAAGATCCGCGCGTCGGCGAGGTCGAGACCGGTTTCCTCGCGAACCTCGCGGGCGGCGGCTTCGAGCACCGTCTCGCCCAGCCTCTGTGCCCCTCCGGGCAGCGACCACTGCCCCTGTCGCGGCGGTTTTCCCCGCCGTACCAGGGCCACCTTCCCGTCGCGCCAGAGCACGATGCCGATGCCGACGATAGGTCGTCCGGGGTAACGCCGCTCACCCATCCGCCCGTCCCGCAGCTATTGCGCCCGGCCTGTAGCACGGCCACCGTCGCCGGGCCAGCACCCGCCGGACGCCCGCTGCGCATCCGCGGCGGTAGCGGGCTTGACCAGATTTCAACCTTTGGTTACAATCTTTTCCACGCT
>JALSRW010000003.1 GCA_026984595.1 Alphaproteobacteria bacterium | reverse complement strand
GGCTCGGGAGGCGGCTGGCCAACTCTATCCGCAGCCAGACCTACCCGAAGGCCGGGGAGAGCCTGAACGCTGCGGCGCTCGTCTGGTCGAAGGCCCCGGTCATCGTCGGTGCGCACGACACCGGCCCGCTGATCCGCTCGCGCGACGGCTTCTGGCTGGCGATCCCGCTGCCGGCTGCCGGCAAGGGCCGGCGCGGGGGGAAGCTCACGCCCGGAGAATGGGAACGCCGCCGCGGGATGCGGCTGCGCTTCGTCTATCGCCGGCGTGGCCCCAGCCTGCTCGTCGCCGACGGGCGGCTCAACAGCCGGGGGCTCGGCGTGGCGTCGCGCGCGAAAACCGGCCGTGGCCGCGCCACCGTGCCGATCTTCCTGCTGGTACCGCAGGTGAAGTTGCCGAAGCGGCTGAACCTCGACCGGGACGCCGAGCGGGCGCTCGACAGCGTGCCGGGGCTGATTGTGGCGAATTGGGTGGAGGGGAGACTGCCGTAGTCAGCGCACCTGAGACTTTTCGGGTTGGTCGAGGTCAATTCATCGGCGACACTGTGGAGATCGAATCCCAACACTGCAAATGCCTCTCTATGAATGAAATCTCTGAGATCCGTTTCAACGCCATCGCTGGTTACGCGCGCCAGCCGATGGCTCGAGTAACTGGAGAGGAGCTCGCATACTTCGAAAGTGATGACGGCACCCTCATGGGCCTTCTTCTGCGCGACAGGTCGGACAATGACTTTGCAGGCATGGCGTTCGGCCGTGACAAAAGGCTTCGCTTTCGTTGGACGTCCATGACGAACTTTTTTGAGTCGCCTAAGAAGGCCGTTACCGCACTCAAGAGTCTGATGGAGGACCTGCGCAAAAAGCCCGAAGACTTTCATTATCAAGGGGATGAAGTTGGTAATCCGGTCGATTTCTTCACACCAGTTCACGCACCCGAACGGCTCCACCCAGACTTCTCGACGATAGTGTCTGCAGCCGAGTTTTCTCCGGCGCGCGGTATAATCGAGCCGATGATGCGTTGGCATGAAGATCTGGACGGGAACTTCGTAGAACAATTCCAGTCGACTGCATTCGACCAGAGAGTATGGGAATTGTACCTTTTCGCGGTGCTAACGGAAATCGGATATGTGCTCGATCCGACGTCGGCAGTTCCTGATTTCATGGCTGGAGGGCTTTACGGCCAATTGGCTATAGAAGCGGTGACGGTTGGGCCAACGCGGAATGGGGGATCGATTGTCCCGCCGCCTCCAACCGAAACACCCGAACAGATGACGGCGTACTTAGAAGAGTACATGCCAATCAAGTTCGGAAGCCCCCTGTTCAGCAAGCTGAAGAAAGAATACTGGAAGAGCGATCGGCTGACTGGCATCCCATTGGTATTCGCAGTCGCTGATTTTTCATCACCCGGGTCGATGGTTTACACAAGATCGGCGCTTGAGAGATACCTCTACGGATTTGCGTATCATCCGAGCGTGGATGCCAACGGGAAATCGACACCCGCTCCACGTAAGATTGTCCAACATAGCTGGGGCGAGAAGACTATTCCCTCAGGCTTTTTCGATATCCCTGAGGCACAAAATGTCAGCGCGGTTATATCCACAGCAGCTGGCACGGTCTCGAAGTTCAACCGGATGGGCCTGCTGGCGGGTTTCGGAAATGGCGACGTGCTAATGATCCGCGAAGGTACATGTGTCGACCGCGATATCAATGCCGCGAATCCGTTGGTTTTCCGAGCAATCGTAAACGCCGAAGGCTACAGGGAGTCATGGGTGGAGGGATTGAACGTATACCACAACCCGAAAGCCAAGATTCCATTGCCTGAGCATTTGTTGCCCGGAGCAGCCCACCACCACTGCGACGCTGAAGGAAACTGGACATCATCAGCGCCTCACTTTCATCCACTTGCCTCCACGACGCGGCTGATCGCCAAGGTCGATGTTGATCGTGCACTTGCTGACCTTGACGGTCCGCCGATCATGTTTTGGAAGCATCAGCAGTCTGAGTAGCGTGTGACTTGGGCTACCTCGGAAGTCGACGAAGCCATTCAGGCCGAAATGGCCGGTAATGACGCCCTATAGGTAAATGAATGCCCACTCATCGCGAAACCATCCTCGCCGCGCTGCATGCGCGGCTCTCGGCGCTGCCCACCACCGTCCTGCGCGGCGACGTGCTGCCCGAGCGCGTGCCGTCCGGGGGCCTGCTGGTCCTGCGCGATGGCGAGCCGGGGGAACCGGAAGTCACACTGTCGCCGCTCGCGTACCACTACCAGCACCGCGCCGAGATCGAGGTTGTGGTCCAGAGCGGCGACCGTGACGCGGCCTTCGATACGCTCTGCGCCGGAATCGGCATGACCCTCGCCGCCGACCGCACGCTGGGCGGGCTCTGCGACTGGGTCGAGGCGGAAGCGCCACGGCCGGTCGATCTGCCCGTCGAGGGCGCGGCGAGCCTGAAGGCGGCGGTTATCCCCGTCGTCCTTCACTACACCACGGCCGATCCGCTGGTCTGACCGCAACAATCGAAGGAGAACACCATGGCACGCGCCCAAGGGGCGCGGTCGCAGCTGGCGGCCGCGTTCGAGACGACTTACGGCACCGCGCCCACGAGCGGCTTCATGCAGATGCCCTTTGCCAGCGCCTCATTGGGGGCGGAGCAACCGCTGCTGGCTTCCGAGCTTCTTGGCTACGGCCGCGATCCGCTGGCCCCGATCAAGGATGCGGTGACGGCGGACGGCGACATCACCGTGCCGCTCGACGCCGAGGCCTTCGGCTTCTGGCTGAAGGCGGCATTCGGCAGTCCGACCACCACGGGCACCACGAACAAGACCCATACCTTCAAGTCGGGATCGTGGTCGCTTCCCAGCATGGCCATCGAAGTGGCGATGCCGGAGATCCCGCGCTTTGCCATGTATACCGGTTGCGTGCTGGATCAACTGAGCTGGAGCATGCAGCGCTCCGGCCTGTTGACGGCTGACGTCAAACTCGTAGCCCAGGGCGAGAATGTCGCTACTGCCACGGCGGCCGGAACGCCCACGGGTTACGCCCTGCAGCGGTTCGGGCATTTCAACGGCGCGATCAAGCGAAACGGCACGAGCCTGGGCAACATCGTCTCGGCGGATATCACCTACTCCAACAATGTCGAGCGTATCGAGACCATCCGCTCGGACGGGCGCATCGATGGGGCAGACCCCTCTATCGCCGCGCTCACCGGCAAGATCGACGTACGCTTTGCCGATACCACGCTGATGGACCAGGCGCTGAACGGGACCGCCGCGAGCCTCGAGTTCTCCTGGGTGATCTCGGCCAATGTCAGCCTGACCATCACCGCGCATGCAGTCTACCTGCCGCGGCCCCGGGTCGAAATCCAGGGCCCGCAAGGCGTCCAGGCCAGTTTCGACTGGCAGGCGGCCTACGACTCCGTGGCCGGGCAGATGTGCACGGTCGTCCTCAAGAACCAGGTAGGGAATTACTGACATGCTGAGCCTCGATCTTACCAATGAGCCGCGCTGGCACGAGCTGGCTCCCGGCGTGCAGGTGCAGCTGCGCCCGCTGACCACGGCGCTGATGGTGGCGGCGCGCAGCGATCCGGCCGTCGAGGCTGTGCCCGAGGAGGCTTCCGACGAGGAACGCGCGCTTTCATTCGCCAAGGCGCTGGCGCGCAAGGCGGTGCTTGCCTGGGAGGGCGTGGGCGACGTGGACGGCAATCCGATCGAGCCGAGCCCCGAGGCCATCGATGCTTTGCTGGACGTCTGGCTGATCTTCGAGGCCTTCCAGCTCGCATACGTCTCGAAAGGTCTGCTGCTGGAACAGGAAAAAAACGCCTCCGCGCTCTCACCGAGTGGTCCTTCGGCGGGGGCGAGCGATACTGCGAGGACTGCGAGCCCCGCGGCGCCTGCGAAGACTGCCCGGCGCGGCTGAACCGGCCGCTGACGCATGAAGGCTGGCAGGTCTGGGATCTTGTCGGTCGTCTCGGCGGCCAGCTTCGCGTGCTGCCTGGTGCTGTCGTCGGCTGGGACTTCACCGCCGCGCTTGCGCTCGGCGATGCCCTCGGCGTGCCACCAGCCGCTTTGGCCGAACTGCTCCCGGTCATGGAAGCGGTGATGGTCGCAAAGCTCAACGAACAGATGGAGGCTTCTCATGGCGGAAAAACGGGTTAGCATCCGCCTCGCCGCAGTCGGCGGCAGGCAAGTGCGCGCCGAGCTGGAAGGCGTGGGCGAGGCCGGCGCCCGCGGCTTCGGGCGTCTCAGCCGTGAGATGGAGGCCGCGAACGCCCGGCTCGCGGGCTTCGCACGCCGGGTGCGCGTGGCTGCTGCTGCCGCCGTTGCGGCTGCCACCGCCGCGGGTATCGCCATGGTCCGCTCGGGCCTGCAAGCGGTGGACGCGCAAGCCAAGCTCGCGCAGTCACTCAGAACAACCGTCGCCTCGATCCAGACACTGGAGCGCGCGGGCGAGCTTGCTGGCGTGTCGATGTCCGGCATTGAGCAGGCCACGAAGGACCTGACGCGACGGCTGAGCCAGGCTGCAGCCGGTGGTGGTCCCGCGGCTCAGGCGCTGGAGCGGCTGGGTCTCTCAGCCTCCGACCTGCTGACCCTGCCGCTCGACGAACGCGTGGGTGCGATCAATGCCGCCATTGAGAATTTCGTGCCCGCCGCCGAGCGCGCGGCTGTCGCGGGGCAGCTGTTCGGCGAGGAAGGCTCCATCGCCATGAGCCGGATCGACACCGCGACGCTGCGCCAGGCGACCGAGGACGTGCGTGCCTTTGGGGTTGTGGTCTCGGAAGCCGACGCCGACCAGATCGAGCGAACCAATGACGCGATCTCCCGGCTCGGGCTGATCTGGCGCGGGCTGTCGAACCAGCTCGCCGCCGCCGCGGCGCCCGCGCTGGAAACGGTCGCCGATGCCATGGCGGCGGTCTCCAGCCGCACCGGGCCGCTTGGCCAGGCCATTGCAGGGCTCTTCGACAATATTGGCCGACTGACCACCTATGCCGCCACCTTCGCTGCTTTCCTCGCAAGCCGCTGGGTTGCCGGGCTGACTGCTGCGGCCCTCTCGGTGCGCGGCTTGGCCACCGCGCTCGTCGTCCTGCGCGGCGCGCTCATTCGCACCGGGATCGGCGCGCTGATCGTCGGTGCGGGAGAACTCATCTACCAGTTCACGAAGCTCGTACGCGGCGCTGGCGGCTTTGGCGAGGCGCTCGGGCTTCTCAAGGATGTGGCACTCGAGGTGTGGACGCGCATCGGCGACGGCGCCTGGAGCGTCGTCTTGCGTATGCGGGCGGTTGGCAACCGTCTCAAGGCCACCTGGTTCGACGCGCTCGCCGCCATGCAGGACAAATGGGCGCGGTTCCTCAAGACCATCTCGGGCGCGCTGTTCAGGATCCCCGGCATGGACGGGCTGGCGATGGATATCGGGCTCGACGCCGCCTTCGCCGGCCAGGCCGTGGACCAGCTGCGCAGGACGGCAGACGAGTTCCGCTACTTCGCCGGCAACCTGGGCGATCAGGCGGATATTCTTGCCGGCAATATCACCCGGCCGCTGGAATCGATGACTGCCCTACGCGACGCGATGAAGGGCGCGGGCGAGGTTGGCGCGGATGCGCTCGATGAGGCCGCGGCGGCGGCCGACCGGGTGACGGAAGCCCTCGACTCCGCCGGTCAGGCCGGCCGCGCGGCGGGCGCGGCCAATGCCGACGGCGCCGACCAGGCGGCGACGGGCTGGGCGGCAGTCACCGCGACGTTGGCCGACTATGCCAGCAAGGCCCGCGACATCGGCACCGATATCGGCCAGTCCCTCGTGAGCGCGTTCCGCAGTGCCGAGGATGCGGTGGCCGCGTTCGTGAAGTCCGGCAAGCTCGACTTCCGCGATCTCGTGACCTCGCTCATCGCTGATCTGGCGCGGCTCGCGGCAAGGCGCTTCATCCTCGGACCGATGGCGA
>JALSRW010000002.1 GCA_026984595.1 Alphaproteobacteria bacterium | reverse complement strand
GCTCTACCGGGGGGATGGTGCGCCGCGGGACCTCGAAGCGGCTCTCGACCTGTTCCTGAAGGCCGCCCGTCAGGGCGATGCCATCGGCGCCTACAATGCCGGGGTGATGGTCGAGAAGGGGCGGGGCACCGAGGCCGATCCCGAGCGCGCCCTCCTCCTCTACCGGCGGGCGGCGGAGCTCGACTACCGGGATGCCCAGTGGGCGCTGGGAAGATTGATCGCTCGGCTCGCACGCACTCCGGGAGAGCATGCGGCCGCGCTGTTCTGGTTCGAGGTCGCCACCCGGCGCGGCGGCAGGCCGCCGGCCGCGGCCGATGGCGAGCGTATCGCCCGGCTGCGGAGCCGTCTCTCTGTCGCCGAACAGGAGGCGGTGCGTCGGCGGGCGCTGGGCTGGCGCCCCTCCGGTGAGGCCCCTGCCGCGCAGTCTCCGTCGCCTGCTCCCGGTTCGCCGATCTGAACCTCCGGCAGCGACGAAGACCTCGCCCGTGGGCGTTGCCGAGCCGGCTTCCCGGCGCCATAGTCATGGCCATGACGACGGCACGAAGACAGGCGAAACTGCACGAACGGCTGGAAGCCGTGCGGCTCGAGCGCCCCGGCGGCGAGGGTGAGGAGCGCGTCTGCTGCTGGCCGGGCTGCGAGCGCGGCGGACGCTATCCGGCGCCGCGCTCGCGCGAGCGGCTGCGCGACTTCATCTGGTTCTGTCTGGAGCATGTGCGTGAATACAACCGGAACTGGGACTATTTCGCCGGCATGAGCGCCGCGGAAATCGATGCCCATCGCTTCCGCGATTTCACCTGGCACCGGCCGAGCTGGCCTTTCGGCGTCGGCTTCGATCCGCTGCGGACACGCTTTCGCGATACGCACGGCATGTTCGAGGAGCGCGGCGAACAGACCGGCAGACCGGCGGGCAACCTCGCCGGCAAGGCCCTGGAGATGGCGGCACGACTCGGTCTCGAGCCCGGCTTCACCCTCGCCCAGCTCAAGGACCGGTACAAGCACCTCGCCAAGAAGTACCATCCCGACCTCAACGGTAGCTGCCGCGAGTCCGAGGAGCGGTTGAAGTTGATCAACGAGGCTTATACCTATCTTCTGGGCCAGCGGCTCTATCTCTGAAGGCCGGGCGGAGGACCGGGGAGCGGGTCTCCCCGGCCGGAGCGCGGCCGTTTCGGCACAGCCTGCGGGGGAGCACACATTGACAGGGCTGACATCCGTTCACGACGAGCACGACTACAGTCTGGGGCTTCCCGAAGCACCCGACCGCAGCCTCTCCGTGCGTGACACCTTCGGCATCGATTCCGATCTCGAGGTGCGCGGCTTCTCGGTGCGTACCGAATATGTGCCCGAACTCGATCCCGCCTACCAGTTCGACCGTGCCACGACGCTCGCCATCCTCGCCGGCTTCATGCACAACCGCCGGGTCCTCATCCAGGGTTATCACGGTACCGGCAAGTCGACCCATATCGAGCAGGTGGCGGCGCGCCTCAACTGGCCCTGCATCCGGGTCAATCTGGACAGCCATATCAGCCGCATCGACCTCATCGGCAAGGACGCCATCGTGCTGCGCGACGGCAAGCAGATCACCGAATACCGGGAAGGCATCCTGCCCTGGTCGCTGCAGCGTCCGGTGGCGCTGGTGTTCGACGAATACGATGCCGGCCGCCCCGACGTGATGTTCGTCATCCAGCGGGTGCTGGAGGCCCAGGGCCGGATGACGCTCCTGGATCAGAACCGGGTGATCCGCCCGCATCGCTCGTTCCGTCTGTTCGCCACCACCAACACCGTCGGCCTCGGCGACACCAGCGGCCTCTATCACGGCACCCAGCAGATCAATCAGGGGCAGATGGACCGCTGGAGCATCGTCACCCAGCTCAACTATCTGCCGCACGAGACCGAGTGCCGGATCGTGCTGGCCAAGGTGCCGAGCTACGATCATCCGGAGGGGCGCCGTACCGTGGCGCATATGGTGGATGTCGCCGATCTCACCCGTCAGGGCTTCATGAACGGCGATCTCTCCACCGTGATGTCGCCGCGCACGGTGATCACCTGGGCGGAGAACGCCGAGATCTTCGGCGATGTCGGCTTCGCCTTCCGGGTCACCTTCCTCAACAAATGCGACGAGGCGGAGCGGCACATCGTCGCCGAGTACTACCAGCGCTGCTTCGGCACCGACCTGCCCGAGGCGGCGGCCCATCCGGTGACGGCCTGAGCCGCCGTGGCGTCCTCCCTCGACCGGGCCGGCAGGGCGCGCGAAACGCTCGAGGCCTTCGAGCGGGCGGTGGGCGCCGCCCTGCGCGCGGTGGCCCGGCGCCCCGGGCTGGAAGTCACCTTTCGGGCCGGCCGCCGGCCCGCCGAGGACGAGGCGGCGGCGATCCGCATCGCCCCGCCGCGCCAGGACATGTCGCCCCTGGAGATCGGCCGGGTACGCGGCGAGGCGGACAGTATCGCCCTGCGCCTGCGCTACCACGATCCCGGTACCCATCGGCGCTGGGCACCGAAGACCGAACTCGCCGGTCAGGTCTACGAGACCCTGGAGCAGATCCGCATCGAGGCGCTCGGCGCCCGCCGTTTCGTCGGCATGCGTGGCAATCTCGAGGAGCTCTACCGGGCGCGCCATGGCGGTAACGCCCTGGCCGAACAGGCAGGGCGCGATGCCAGCGTCGCCGAGATCATCGACCTCTACGCCCGCGAGCAGCTCCTCGGCTTCGAGCTCTCGGCCCTGCAGCGCTTGCAGCTCGACGGCTGGCGCGACTGGCTGGAGCGCCATGTCGCCGACCGGTTGCCCGCCCTCGAGGAGCTGCTGGCCGATCAGGAGGGCTACGCCCGTCGGGTTCGCGAACTGCTGAGCGAGCTCGGCCTCGGTGAGGAGCTCGAGGAGCCGCCGGAAGGCGAGCAGCCGGAACCCGACCGGGAGGAGGAGGAGCAGAGCGCCGAGGGCAGTGCGGAGACCGGTGCGGGCGAAGCGCACGAGGGCGAAGCCGGCGAGGAGGAGCGCGGCGAGGAAAGCGAGACGCGCGAGGCCAGTGGTGAAGACGATCTCGCCGCCGAGACCGAGGCCGACCCCGGGGAGAGCGAACCCGGTGGC
Source organism: Alphaproteobacteria bacterium (assembly GCA_026984595.1). Taxonomy (GTDB): domain Bacteria; phylum Pseudomonadota; class Alphaproteobacteria; order Geminicoccales; family Geminicoccaceae; genus JALSRW01. The sequence goes on along the minus strand of JALSRW010000002.1, from coordinate 2,844 downwards.
GGCGAGGAAGAGGATGCGCGTCCCGCCCGGGCCAACTATGCGCCGCCGGCCGGCGAGGCTTCCTCCTATCGGATCTACACCACCGCCTTCGACGAGGTGGTGGAGGTGGAGGAGCTGTGCGGGCCGAGCGAGCTCGCCCGCCTGAGGAGCCAGCTCGATCACTACCTGGCCCGCTACGAGAACATGATCGGGCGCATCGCCAACCGGCTGCAGCGCAAGCTTCTGGCCCAGCAGCAGCGCTCCTGGAGCTTCGATCTCGAGGAAGGCATCCTCGATACCGCCCGGCTCGCCCGGGTGGTGGCCAATCCCACCACTCCGCTCTCCTACAAGCAGGAGAAGGAAACCGAGTTCCGCGACACGGTGGTCAGCCTCTTGATCGACAATTCGGGCTCGATGCGCGGCCGGCCCATCACCATCGCCGCGATGAGCGCGGAGATCCTCGCCCGTACCCTGGAGCGCTGTGGGGTCAAGGTCGAGATCCTGGGCTTCACCACCCGCGCCTGGAAGGGCGGGCAGTCGCGCGAGGCCTGGCTGAAGGCCGGAAAGCCGCCGCAGCCCGGGCGGCTCAACGATCTCCGCCACATCGTCTACAAGGCGGCCGATGCGCCCTGGCGGCGCGCGCGGCGCGGGCTCGGGCTGATGCTGCGCGAGGGGCTGTTGAAGGAGAACATCGACGGCGAGGCCATCCTCTGGGCGCACAGCCGGCTGCTGGGCCGGCCCGAGCAGCGGCGCATCCTGATGGTCATCTCCGACGGAGCACCGGTCGACGACAGCACCCTTTCGGCCAATCCCGGCAACTATCTCGAAAGGCATTTGCGCGAGGTGATCGGCTGGATCGAAAGCCAGTCGGAGGTGGAGCTGCTGGCGATCGGCATCGGCCACGATGTCACCCGCTACTATCGGCGGGCGGTGACCATCTCCGATCCCGAGCAGCTCGGCGGCGCCATGCTGGGGCAGCTTTCGACCCTGTTCGAGCCGGAGCGGGACCGCCGCGGCCGCGGTTCCGGCCGCCGCCGCGTGGCCTGAGCGCGCAAGGGGGGAGGCCGAACGCCCGCGGCGGCCCGCGCAGCTCGCCGACTGACGCCCGCGGGGGATCGCGCTATGCTCGGCGCGCATGGGGGAGGGCTTCGCGATGCACGGGATCCAGCCGACCATCCGGCTTCACGCCGAGGACAATGTGGTGGTGGCGCGGCACCGGCTGGCCGCGGAAACGGAACTGTCCGCCGAAGGGGTGGTCACCCGGCAGGGGATCCCGGCCGGGCACAAGATCGCCACGCGGCCGATCGCCCGCGGCGAGCCGATCCGCAAATACGGCCAGATCATCGGCTTCGCGGCATCCGACATCGCCCCGGGCGAACATGTCCATACCCAGAATGTGGAGATGCGGGATTTCGCCCGCGACTACGCCTTCGGCAGGGATGTGCGGCCGACGGCCATGGTGCCCGAGGCCGAGCGGCGCAGCTTCATGGGGTATCTGCGCGAGGACGGTCGGGTGGGCACCCGCAACTTCATCGGCGTTCTCTCCACCGTGAACTGCTCGGCCACCGTCTGCCAGATGGTGCGCGAGCGGTTCCCCCGCGAGCTGCTGGCCCGCTATCCCGAGGTCGACGGCATCGTCGCCCTGACCCACGGCACCGGCTGCGGCATGGCCGATCGGGGCGAGGGGTTCGCCGCCCTGCAGCGCACCCTCTGGGGCTTCGTGCGCCATCCCAACCTCGCCGGCGTGCTGCTGATCGGTCTGGGGTGCGAGGTCAACCAGATCTCCTTCCTGATGGAGGCCTACGGGCTGCAACCGGGGCCGCTGCTGCGGAGCATGACCCTGCAGGAGACCGGCGGCACCGCGGCCACCGTCGAGCGGGCGATCGCCATGATCGCCGAGATGCTGCCCCATGCCGGGGCCGCCCGCCGCCAGCCGGTGGCCGCCAGCGAACTGTGTCTGGCCCTGCAATGCGGCGGTTCGGACGCCTATTCGGGGATCACCGCCAATCCGGCGCTCGGTCACGCGGCCGATCTGCTGGTGGCCCAGGGCGGCACCGCGATCCTCGCGGAGACCCCGGAGATCTACGGCGCCGAGCATCTGCTGACCCGCCGTGCGGTGAGTCGGGAGGTGGGGGAGAAGCTGGTCGCCCAGATCCGCTGGTGGGAGGAATATACCCGCCGCAATGGCGGCGAGATGAACAACAACCCCTCTCCCGGCAACAAGGCGGGCGGGCTCACCACCATTCTCGAGAAATCCTTGGGGGCGGCCTCCAAGGGCGGCAGTACCAATCTCTGCGGCGTCTACGACTATGCCGAGCCGGTCACCACCCGGGGCTTCGTGTTCATGGACAGCCCCGGCTACGATCCCTGCTCGGTGACCGGCCAGGTGGCCTCCGGCGCCAATCTCATCGCCTTCACCACCGGCCGCGGCTCCTGTTTCGGCTTCAAGCCGGTCCCCAGCCTCAAGCTCGCCACCAACACGGCGATGTACGAGCGCATGCGCGACGACATGGACATCAACTGCGGCACCATCGCCGATGGGGCCGAGACGGTAGCCGAGGTCGGAACCCGCATCTTCGACATGCTGCTGGAGGTGGCCTCGGGGCGGCGTACCAGGAGCGAGAGGCTGGGGGTCGGCGATCACGAGTTCGTGCCGTGGCAGATCGGCGCGGTGATGTGAGCCCGCTTTCGGTCGAGGAGCTCGCCGCCCGTATCCCGGACGGGGCTTCGGTGGTGTTACCGCCGGACTATTCGGGCTGTGCGATGGCGGCGATCCGCGCGCTCTTGCGCCGCCCGGCGCGCGAGCTGCGACTCATTGGTGTGCCCCAGCTCGGCCTGCAGGCGGATCTGCTGGTCGGTGCCGGC
>JALSRW010000001.1 GCA_026984595.1 Alphaproteobacteria bacterium | reverse complement strand
CGCCGGCGCCCGCGCGGCCCGGCGCGGGTTCTTCTCGCCCTGATCGACAGGGATCCCGGGATCGTACAGCGCACCCTGCACGGCCGGTGATGCCATGCGACCGCGGCCGCTTCCTCCTCGCCGTGCCGCGGGGCGAGAGATGGCCCCGCGCTGGATCCCCGACAGGTACCTGGTCCGGAGCGAGAAGTTCTCGATGCCGCGCTTAATCGAGTATGGCACCGGTCTCTCAAGCCGCACCACCATCCTCGAGGCCTTCCCGGAGGGCGAATGCCGCAGGATCTGCGCCCGGATGCGCCGACCGCCGGGGCGATCCGCGGCCGACGGCGAGGGGCGGGCCGGGTAGGCGCCCGGCCCGCTGACCATGTGGACCTATTCGGTGGCCGGGGCGACCGGGGCGGTCTCCGGGGTGCCGCCGTCGGTGCCGATCTCCGGCGCGCCCTCGCTCATTCCGGCTTCGGGGGCGGTACCGGTCCGGTCGGCCTCCGAGGGCGCTTCCTCGCAGGCCGAGAGGGTGAAGGCCGAGGCCGTCAGCATGGCCAGGACCACCGTCATTCGCAGCGCTGTTCCGTACATGGGCCGTGTCTCCTGGAACCGGGGATCGCTCACGGGCCGCACCAACCGGATCGTTTTCTGGGTTCGTTTGCATGATGGACGCAGCCGCCGCCGATTCGTTCCCGGGGAATTCGCAGCTTGCCACGAAACCCGCCCGGGCGCCGGTCCCGCGCGCGACGATTCCCATGTGCCCCGGGGTCTGCTATCGTCGGCGGGCAAGGGGGGATCTCGCGGGACCATCGGCTCTCGGCACCGCTGTCGGGTCCGAACCGAGGACCTCCTGCGGACGGCGTGGCGCGGGGCGGCGCGTCGATCACCATTCGCGAAACGGGAGTACGGGGCAATGCATCTGCGACTGGGACGACTGGCAACCGCGGCGGTGCTCGCCGTCGGCATTTCGGGGGCGGTTTCGGCCCAGACCTTCCGTTACGCCTTCCAGGGGGATGCGCAGTCGCTCGACCCGCACGGGCTCAACGAGACCTTCACCCTCGGTTTCCTGGGCAATGTCTACGAAGGGCTCGCCGCCTACGATGCCGATCTCAACCTGATTCCGGCGCTGGCCGAGTCCTGGGAAGTCCTCTCGCCCACCAAGTGGCGGTTCGAGCTGCGCCGGGGCGTGAAGTTCCACAACGGCAACCCGTTCACCGCCGATGACGTGATCTTTTCCTGGAAGCGCACGCTCACCGAGGGCTCCGACCAGAAGGTGCGTGGCGGGCTGATCTCCGACATCACGAAGATCGACGATTACACCATCGAGGTGGAAACCCCGAGCCCGACGCCGACCCTCGTGCGCGAGATGGTCTGGCTGTACATCATGGACCAGGAATGGGCCGAGGCCAACAACGCCACCGAGGCCGAGAGCCCCAAGAGCGCCGAGACTTCGGGCAAGTTCGCGAGCCTCCATGCCAACGGCACCGGCCCGTTCATGATCGAATCCCGCGAGCCCGACGTGAAGACGGTGTTCAAGCGTGCGCCTTCCTACTGGAAGGAGATCAAATCGAACGTCGAGGAGGTGGTGTTCACCCCCATCTCGCAGGACGCCACCCGGGTGGCCGCGCTCGTTTCCGGCGAGCTCGACCTGGCCTATCCGATCCCCGTGCAGGATTGGAACCGGCTGGAAGCCGCCGACGGGGTCTCGCCGCTGACCGGTCCCGAGGCCCGGACCATCTTCCTCGGCATGGATCAGGCCCGCGACGAGCTGCTCTACTCCAATGTCAAGGGCAGGAATCCCTTCAAGGACGTGCGGGTCCGCGAGGCCTTCGCCCATGCCATCGATCTCGAGGCCATCAAGAACAAGGTCATGCGCGGCGCCTCGACCCCGACCGGGCTGATGATCGCCCCCCAGGTCAACGGCTTCAACCCGAAGCTCAACACCCCTTATGAATACGACCCGGATCTCTCCAGGAAGCTGCTGGCCGAGGCGGGATATCCGGACGGGTTCCAGGTGACCATGGACTGCCCCAACAACCGCTACGTCAACGACGAGCGGATCTGCCAGGCGGTGGCTGCCATGCTGGCGCGCGTGGGGGTCGAGGTCGATGTGCTGGCCCAGCCCAAGTCCAAATATTTCGCCAAGGTTCTGGCTCAGAACAACTACGACACCAGCTTCTATCTGCTGGGCTGGACCCCGGGTTCGATGGATGCCCACAATGTGCTGCAGAACCTGATCTCCTGCCGCAACAAGGAGACGAGAGCGGGGCTGTTCAATCTCGGCGGCTACTGCAATCCCCGGGTCGACGAGCTCACCGGGCTGATCGCCGCGGAGACCGATCCCGCCAGGCGCCAGGCCCTGATCGACGAGGCCTTCACCATCCACAAGCGCGAGGTGGGCCACATCCCGCTCCACCAGCAGCCTCTTTCCTGGGGCGTGCGGGACGGCGTCACGGTCGCCCAGCGGGCGGACAATGTGCTCGATTTCCGCAACGTGGTCCTGCCCTGAGCGGGCGGACGACAGGGCCCGGGGGGCGCGAGCGCCCCGGGCCGGCGGCACGGGACGCCCCGGGAGACCTTTCGGGTAAGGCCGGGCGATGATCGGCTTCGTGGTCCGCCGGCTGCTGCAGTCGATTCTCGTCATGCTGGCGGTGGCGCTGATTGCCTTCGCCCTGTTCCGCTATGTGGGCGATCCCATCAACAATCTGGTGGGCCAGGACACCTCCGCCGTCGAGCGCGAGCAGCTCCGCCGGAAACTCGGCCTCGACGACCCCTTCCTCGTGCAGTTCGCGCGCTTCGTCGGCAATGCCGTGAAGGGCGATTTCGGCATCTCCTACCGCCACCGCCGGCCGGTCGCCGAGCTCATCGCCGAGCGCATGCCGGCGACCCTCGAGCTGTCGGTCGTCGCCGCCCTGCTGGCATTGGTCGTGGGCCTGCCGATGGGGGTCTATACGGGCCTGCACCGGGACGGCTTCCTGTCGCGCAGTTTCATGGCCCTGTCGCTGATCGGGGTGTCGCTGCCCACCTTCCTGATCGGCATCCTGTTGATTCTGCTGTTCGGTGTGGTGCTCCGATGGCTGCCCACCTTCGGCCGCGGCGAGGTGGTGGCGATCGGCTGGTGGACCACCGGGCTGCTGACGGTGTCCGGTCTCAAGGCCCTGATCATGCCGGCCGTTACCCTGGCCCTGTTCCAGATGACCCTGATCATGCGGCTGGTGCGGGCGGAGATGCTGGAGGTGCTCAGGACGGACTACATCAAATTCGCCCGTGCCCGCGGCCTGTCCAACCGCGCCATCCATTTCGGCCATGCGCTGAAGAACACGCTGGTGCCGGTGATCACCATCACCGGCCTGCAGCTCGGCTCGATCATCGCCTTCGCGATCATCACCGAGAGCGTGTTCCAGTGGCCGGGCATGGGGCTGCTGTTCATCCAGGCCATCAACGAAGTCGATATTCCGGTGATGGCGGCGTATCTGGTGATGATCGCCCTCTTCTTCGTGGTCATCAATCTGGCGGTGGATCTCCTCTACTATCTGGTCGATCCGCGTCTGCGCGTCGATCGCGAGCGGGCGGCGGGCCATGGCTGAGCAGCTCGGGCGCGCGGCACCGCCGGGGATCCTCGCCCGGCTCCTCGAAAGCGATCTCTTCTACAGCTTCACCCGCTCGCCGGTGACCGTTCTGGCGGCGCTGATCACCGCCGTCATGATGGGGGCGGCCGCCTTCGCTCCCTGGGTGGCGCCGCACACACCCTTCGATCTCGCCACCCTCGATCTGCTCGACGCCTTCACCCCGCCGGTCTGGGTGGAGGGCGGCGACTGGCGCTATCTGCTGGGAACCGACGATCAGGGACGCGACGTGCTGTCGACCATCATCTACGGGGCACGGGTGTCGCTGCTGGTCGGATTCGCCGCGGTGTTCCTGGCCATGTTCCTCGGGGTCACCCTCGGGCTGCTGTCGGGCTATCTGGGCGGCATGGTGGATTCGGTGATCATGCGCATCGCCGATGTCCAACTCAGCTTTCCGACCATCCTCATCGCCCTCCTCATCGACGGTGTCGCCCGCGGCCTGCTGCCCCGTGACATGCACGAGGAAATGGCGGTCTATGTGCTGGTGTTCGCCATCGGCATCTCCGGCTGGGTGCAGTATGCGCGCACGGTCCGCGGCTCGACGCTCGTGGAAAAGCGCAAGGAATACGTGCAGGCGGCGCAAGTGATCGGCATCCGCCCCTGGCGGATCATGCTGCGCCATGTGCTGCCCAATGTGATGGGGCCGGTGCTGGTGATCGGGACCATCCATCTGGCCATCGCCATCATCACCGAGGCCACCCTCTCCTTCCTCGGGGTCGGGGTGCCCGCGACCCAGCCATCCCTCGGCACCCTCATTCGCATCGGCAACGATTTCCTGTTCTCGGGCGAATGGTGGATCACCGTCTTTCCCGGCGCGGCGCTCGCCATCCTGGTGCTGTCCGTCAATCTCCTGGGCGACTGGCTGCGCGACGCCCTCAACCCGAAACTCCGCTGATGCCGGCCGGGACACCGCCCCTTTTGGAGGTGCACGATCTGCGCGTGGAGATCCCGACCCGGCGCGGCGTGCTGGTGGCGGTGGACGGAGTCTCCTTCCATATCGACGAGGGCGAGGTGCTGGGCGTGGTGGGCGAATCCGGTGCCGGCAAATCCCTCACCGGTGCCGCCATCATCGGCCTTCTGGAGCCCCCCGGGCGGGTCGCCGCCGGTCGCATCGCGCTCGAGGGAAGGCGGATCGACAATCTCGATGCGGAATCCATGCGGCGCCTGCGCGGGCGCCGGATCGGCATGATCTTCCAGGATCCGCTGACGAGCCTCAACCCGCTCTACACCATCGGCCGCCAGCTCGTCGAAACCATTCTCACCCATACCGAGATGAGCGAGCGCCAGGCCCGCGAGCACGCCATCGGTCTCCTCGCCGAGGTCGGCATACCTTCGGCCGGCGAGCGGTTCCATCACTATCCCCACCAGTTCTCGGGCGGCATGCGCCAGCGGGTGGTGATCGCGCTGGCGCTCTGTGCCAACCCGCGGTTGGTGATCGCCGACGAGCCCACCACCGCCCTCGATGTCTCCATCCAGGCCCAGATCATCGCGCTCCTGAAACGGCTCTGTCGCGAGCACGGCACCGCCGTCATGCTGATCACCCACGATATGGGGGTGATCGCCGAGACCGCCGATCGGGTGGCGGTGATGTATGCCGGGCGCATCGTCGAGATCGGTCCGGTGCGCGAGGTCATCAAACAGGCCCGTCATCCCTACACCATCGGGTTGATGGGCTCGATTCCCCTGGTCGGTCAGGATGTCGAGCGGCTCTCGCAGATCGACGGCGCCATGCCCCGCCTCGACGAGATCCCGGCAGGCTGTGCCTTCCATCCCCGCTGCTCGCACGCAACGGATCTGTGTCGGCGGGAGCGGCCGGAACGGATCGTCCTCGGCAATGCCGAGGTGGCCTGCTGGCACGCCGGCGAGCTCGTCGGCCGGGGTGCGGTCACCGCCGGCCTCGTCCGGGAGAGGGGAGGGAGCGCGGATGCCCACGACGGCGGTGCGAGGCCGCTCGTGGAGCTGCGCGGTCTCGCCCGCCATTTCGATGTTTCCGCGCCTCGGCTCAGCCGCCTCTTCTCCCGGGAGGGACGGAAGATCCTGCGCGCCGTCGATGGCATCGACCTCACCATCCCCCGGGGAAAGACCTTCAGTCTCGTCGGGGAATCCGGCTGCGGCAAGTCGACCGTGGCCCGCCTCGTGGTGGGGCTCTACCGGGCCAGCCGCGGCACCATCCTGTTCGACGGGCAGGACTACGCGAAGCTCGATTCGCATGCCGCCATGGCCCCGGTACGGCGGCGCCTGCAGATGATCTTCCAGGATCCCTATGCCAGCCTCAATCCCCGCTGGCGGGTGGCGGAGATCGTCGCCGAGCCCATCCGCGCCCACGGGCTG